>JBCBTL010000021.1:0-12211 GCA_039818705.1 Cyanobacteria bacterium J06639_1 | reverse complement strand
GCGCGAGCAAGACCTCGAAGCTCACGTACAGGCTTTGCTCGCTCAGTACCCGGATGCGGTGAAGATTCATCTGGTCATGGATTGCCTCAACACGCATCAGTCCGAAGCGTTGGTCAGAATTGCGGCAGCTTTAGAGTCGGAAGCTCCGGCACTGGGGGTCAAAGGTCGCTCGAGCATTCTGCGCTCCAAGCAGACTCGGGCAGCGTTCTTGAGTGAGCCGACCCATCGATTGGTGGTGCATTACACTCCCAAGCACTGCTCCTGGCTCAACCAGATTGAACTGTGGTTCAGCATTTTGGTGCGCAAGCTGCTCAGACGCGCTAGTTTCACCAGTACCGAGCAGCTTCGGCGCCGCATTCTTGAGTTCGTTGACTACTTCAACCGGACTATGGCTAAGCCATTCCAGTGGACCTACAAGGGCAAACCTCTGGCCGCTTGAACGGTTGACTGACTTACGCCTAAATGTACTAGTTCCCCCAGAAAAAGAGATGAGCCACGGGAAAACACCCACAAAACTAGTGTCAGGTTCGCGAACGCTTCAATAGCAAAATGGCGGCGCGGTTTGGCAGACAGACAAGCAACGACGAGCGATCGAGACATATTCAAGCAAGCTCAGACTCCTTGCGAACGTCGCGGCAGATAAGTAAAAGTTCGCATGTTTATTCAACCTCAGAATCTGGCTGGGGAGGCAAGTAATTTTGGGGAGCGGAAACGGTGGCGATTGCCCTCTGATTTTCCTCTAGTTCGGGGAGTACCGAAACGAGTTCGTTTAAGCCGTCAACTAAATCGCGCAGATTTTCTCGGAAGGCGGGATCGCCAGTCAGATCGTCCAAGTCGGCAGTGATTTTTTGGGCATTTTCAAAGGTAGTGCGCGCAGAATCGAGCGTCGCACGCAGCGTGGCAATGGTGTTGGGATCGCTGATGCCTTCTGAGAGCACCCGGATATTTTCAGCGGCCTCATTTGCCTTAGTCGCTGCATCCGCAGCATTGGCAGCGATCGCGCTGACGTTGGCGGTGAATTCCGTATCGGCCAAGATCGGCTTGAGAGAGGCCGTGATTTCACGTAGGTCGCGGTTGAGGAGTGCGAAGTCATCGAGCGCCGTACTCAGCTTGCCTTCATTGGCGGTGACGAGGGCGTTGAGGTTGTCAGATGTGGTTTGAATCGAAGTCCCCACACCCTCAACCGTGCTGCCTACGTTCGCAACTGTCGTCCCGATAGACTGCACCGATCGCGCCGCATCGTTAATCGCGTTGAAATCGAAGTCCGTCTGGATTTTGTTCGACAGCGCGGTGATGCTGGCCGTAACATCGCCAATGCCAGTTGAGACCGTGTCAATACTAGAAAACAGCTCGTCATTGTCCAAGCGTTCTGCCAAACGATCCATCTTCTCGATGACGTCAGCATAGTTCACTCCCACTTCTCCCGCGACTTCCGAAGCATTGCAGACGATCGTGTCTTGATTGCAGTCGGAGGATAGGGGCGTGCTCACTTCAGCGAGGGCAGACTCAACATCCGCTGCCGGGACGATTTCGAGCACGGTTTCGCCAATTAAACCGATTTGCGTGGCCAAAAAAGCGGAGTCGCTGGGGACGATCGTACTGCTGCGGTCAATACTCAACTCCACCCGCACCGTATCGATACCCGGTTCGATCTCCGTAACTTGCCCGACGCGAACGCCCCGCAGCAGCACCGTAGCTCCTCGCGTCAACCCACCTGCATCGGCAAATAACGCCGTAAACGTGTAGCCAGACTCCCGAAAGCGCAGGTTGTAGATCCAGACGAACAGTCCGGCAAATGCCAAAATGCCGGTCAAAATCAGCAGCCCGACGGCTCCTTCTCGAAAAACTCGCGATCGCATTATGCCTCCTGGGGTTGGCCGGGGGGGCGGATCGGCCCCTCGATTCGTCCGCTGAAAAACTGGCGTACGTAGGGATTATCAGAGCGATCGATATCGCAGACGTTCCCTTCCCATCGCACCTTGCCTCCAGCCAGCATGACAATGCGATCGGAGGTGCGGCGAATCGTACTGTCTTGGTGAGTCACGATCGCGTAGGTGGTACAAATTTTTTGCCCGATTTGCAAATCGCGAATCAGATCTTCTAGCACAGTAGACGCGATCGGATCGAGACCGGCGGTGGGTTCGTCGTAGAGCAGAATGAGCGGATCGTCCGTCGGATCGTCCGGGTCTTCCATGATGGCGCGGGCAAAACTGACGCGCTTGCGCATCCCCCCAGACAGTTGGGAAGGCAAGCGATCTTCAATATCGTGCAGCCCCACCGCCGCGAGTTTTTCGGTCACCAGCTCGCGAATCCGCGTGCGGGGCAGCTTGGAATGTTGGTACAGCAAAAACCCGACATTTTCGTCAACAGTCAGGGAATCAAATAGCGCCGACTGTTGGAATACCATGCTCAACCGCTCGGGCACGCGGTCGAAGCGGGTGGCAGTTTTTGGGGGCTCGCCATGCCAAGCGATCGTCCCAGCATCGGCGGGCAGTAACCCCGCAATAATACGAAGGATAGTCGATTTGCCCGTTCCCGAAGGCCCGACGATTCCGAGCGCCTCACCTTCGTAGACCGTCAGATCCACTTCATCCAAGACCGTTAAGTCGCCAAATCGCTTCGTAATCCCCCGCAATTCTACGAGGGGCTTGCGCTCGGACGAACTGACCAGGGCCGAACCAGACACTCAAAAGACTCCGCTAGTCTTCCGATTATTGTAGGGGTCACCCGCGCGATCGCCTTTTCGCAAAAGCGCACCTCTACATCCTCTCGAACTCTACTCGAAACCCTACAGCCTGGCCTACCTGAAATCCAAAACTATTCACTGACGATAGTGACATCGCCAGCGGGCATTCTCCCGCGACCTCATGTAGAAAACCTCACCTTCAGCCCGCTCGCTGGAGATGCCAGTGCCACCGGCGAGCTGAGGGTCGCGCGTTTTTGGGTCGATTGTTCTCAGGGTACTAAGACTGCTGCGTTTCAGGCGATACGGGCTTCACTTTGGCAATCCACATGTCCGATGGGTTGCAGTAATAATCGACAGCAACCACTTCGTACTCTGCTACGCGATCGCCATCGGGCAATCTCAAGCGATCGCCCTCACAAATTTTACGACCCGAACTAGTGATGCAGCCCGAGCGGGACTCAGAATCAAACTCGAAAACATAATCGACCCCGAAACGGTCGCCCGTGAAATCGCGGATCGGTCGCGAAGAAGCGTCTTCCTTCAAAGCGTGAAGGAATTTCAGTGGAACCTTTTTCAAGCTCTCGAACATGGCGGGCTGAGAACCAAACACTATCTAGACCAGGCATATCTTACCCACAACTCTCGCCACTCAATCCAACGGCGATCGCAGCCAGCGAAGTCTAATATCCATATGCTTGATATTTTCTTCTATGGTAGAACTCTGACAATGGAGAAAGCACAAGGGGTCTGGCAAACTTAACCTGCTGCTTCGAACACTTCAGTTCAGACAGAATCGGCAACAGCATCACTCGAAATAACCCCAGAGTGCTCTGCGAAACATAGAAGCGCAGAAATAGGCAGGAGCTAGGGATTCACCGCGCGTCCCTGCCAGCCACCCGAGGTGAGTACGTATTGGAACCGATTTTGCGGGTCCCCGCGCAGTTGCAGCCAATCCACTTCGGTGGGAGACAACACCAACAAGCCAAAGCTTTCCGGGGGAGTAGTCGCGGAGCTGGGAACTTGGCGGATAAAGGCTTCGGACTCAGCGCGATCGCCTTTGGGCTGCGGCCAGTACCAGAGCAATTTGCTGTTATCGGATAAAGAATCCCACAGGCTGTTTCGGGCGTGTTGCCAAGGGTCGCGGGAGTCTGCCGTCACGATCGCGATCGCTCCGGTGATGCGAAACTGCTCTCGGGTTTTGCTGAAGTACCAGCACGCAGCAGCGCGGGGACGTGCCTCCAAATGAGCGATTTTGTCGCTGCGGATATCAGTGACGAACTGAAGCCGATCGCTATCCGGCATGAAACCGCGATAGACAACAGTTCGGTTCGAGGGGTCGCCATCTGGGGTGACCGTTGCGAACTGAACGAAACGGGAACCCGGATCGCTGCGGTTGCGGCGGAGCGCTCCCAAAAGGTTCGATTTCCAAGAAGGGAGCATGAAGGCTTTGCATCGGGAACGACGATAAAGGGCGACGACAAAAGGCGAGCGATCGCCTACTGAGCCACCTCAACAGGTTCCGGTTCGAGGCGAGTCTCGTCTTCACCTGAAGTCCACAGAGACGAGAAGGGAGCCTGAAGCCAGGCAAGCAGGCGATCGCGATTGTGCATGGCGTAAACGGCGATCAGCGTCAAGCCGACTCCACCCCACTGCACGCTATTCAACGATTCGTTCAGAAATACACTGCCGAAACCGAGGGCGAAGACAGGCGTTAAAAACGTCAGCGAACTGAACTGCGTCAGATTTTCGCGGGAAGCACAGTAGAAGAACAGGGCGTAGGCGAGAGCGCTCGTAAAAAAGGCAATGTAGCCGATTCCGAGCCAACCCGTTGCCGTGAGATTGTCCCACTGATGGGTTTCGGTGAGCGCAGAGACAACGATCAACGGCAAGCCGCCTAGGAAAAGATGCCAGCCCGTCGCCACAACAGGATCGGCATGCTTGCTGATTTGACGCATCATCACGGTAGCTGCAGCCATCGACAGAGCCGACAGCAGCATCAAAATCGTGCCGCTAGAGAGCGTGACATCTGACCACTGGAACGCTCCAGGATCGACCTGCGTAGCCAAACCGATCGCGCTGATGCCTACGGCACCGAGCAGCAGACTCAGCCAGCCCAGCCAGTTGATGCGTTCGCGATAGAAAGCTGCGGCCATAACGGCGACCGCAAGAGGTTGCGTATCGATCAGAACCGACCCCAAACCGGCATCGGTATCCTGCAAGCCCTCAATCAAGAAGCCTTCAAACAGCGTGCCGTCCAACAGCGCAAACGCAGCAATCCACAGCCAAGCCTGCCAAGTTTTCGGGACGAGTTCTACCCGGCGTTCGGGGTTGCGGAGTCCGAGCAGCCAAACGGCGAGTAAGACGATCGCCCCAGCCGGAACCAAACGCATGATGGCAATAAAGAGGGGAGATGCGTTGGCCAAGGGGCCTTTCATCACCACCATGCCCGATCCCCACAGAGCAAAAGGCGCGACCGCGATCGCCCGCTGCCATACTGAAGACCCAGTTTGGAAAGAATTCGCCACTATGCAACCATTTGCGATTAGTTGTTAAACATATGTTAAGCGATTTGCCGAACTGCGATCGCATCTAGCGGAACGTTATCCGGATAAAGTGTCATCCCGATCGATCCGGACGAACTTGACTATGCCGAGCCCTCTCGAAGGCACGGCGCTCGCTCGGGTGAAATAATTAAAAATGATTCTCAATACATCCCGGCGGTACTAGGATGTTGGATACGAGGCAGACACTTCGCAATCGTCTGACCTCGGCGATCGCGACGTGAGGTTGAAGTCCGAGCCGTATGGCAAGCATTCTCGATATTGCATCCGTCTCCAAGGCGTACCGGCGGAGGCAGCCGGTGCTGGAGCATTTGTCGCTGTCGTTGGAGCCAGGGGAGTTGCTCGGGTTGCTCGGGGCATCGGGTAGCGGCAAAACGACACTGTTGCGGCTCATTGCTGGGTTCGAGCGTCCGAATGACGGCACGATCTCCATTCGGCAGCAGCTCGTCGCGGGCAACGGGCATTGGATTCCGCCCGAACGCCGTCAAGTGGGGGTGGTGTTTCAAGACTACGCGCTGTTTCCCCACCTAACGCTGAACGAAAACGTGGCCTTCGGGCTGCGATCGCCTTCCAGTACCGACAAGGCAGAGCGCGTACGCGCAGTGGTAGAGCTGGTGGGATTGCAAGGATTGGGCGATCGCTATCCGGCGGAATTATCTGGGGGGCAACAGCAGCGGGTGGCGCTGGCGCGAGCGTTGGCACCTCAGCCCCAATTGGTGTTGTTGGACGAGCCATTCAGCAGTTTGGATGCGGGCATTCGCTATCGCCTGCGGCAGGACGTGCGCGATATTCTGCACAAAGCTCAAATGGCAGCGGTGTTCGTGACTCACGATCGCGAGGAGGCGCTCTCGATTTCCGACCGAGTTGCCGTCCTGCATCGAGGCACATTGGAGCAATGCGATCGCCCCGAAGTTCTGTATCGCCACCCCAAATCTCGCTACGTTGCGGAGTTCGTCACGCAGGCCAATTTCCTCCCGGCCAGACGCACTGCAGTCGGTTGGGAAACGGAAATCGGTTCGTTGACCGTGCTGCGCGAAGAGCGAGCGGAGGTCGCAGACGTGATGCTCCGTCAGGAAGACTGCACGGTGAGACCTGATGCCGCCAGTGCGGTGCGGGTGCGGGGGCGACAGTTTTTGGGGCGTGAAGCCCTCTACTGCTTGCAACTGCCGTCGGGACGGGAACTTCACGTGCGGCAAGGCAGCGAGCATCAACCCCTGGATATCGGCACGCCCGTGCGAGTGGAATGTTTAGAATCTCGCTTACAAACGTTCCCCATGAACCAGTCGAAGTAATGTAAAAGCGAACCCTGAGTGCGATCGCAGTTGCTCGCGAGCTATTCCGTGCGAGCGGCAGGATGCGATTCTCACATCGAGGTTCGCTGCTTTAACTCAGATGGTTTTTGGGAGGTGCAGGCCATGTCCGGTTTTCTGCAAGTGGTGACAACGGTGGCAAGTCGTGACGAGGGCGATCGCCTCGCCAAGATTTTAGTAGAGGAGCGCTTAGCTGCCTGCGTGCAGGTGATAGGGCCCATTCACAGCACGTATCGCTGGGATGGAGATGTGAAGGTTTCAGAGGAGTGGCAATGTCAGATCAAATCGCGAGCTGAGGTGTTTAACGCCCTTAAAGAGTCCATTCGCAAGCACCACAGCTACGACGTGCCGGAAATCTTAGCGGTGCCGATCGGATTGGGCAATGCCGACTATCTTTCGTGGATCGAGAAAAACGTGTCGCTACCGCACTGATGAAAGACGGAACGTTTGCAGCCACTCGCGGGTGCCGAAACTAGTGCAAAACTCCGAGGCAACGAGGGCGGCGCGTTCGAGCGCGACATCAAAGGGGGCGTATGCGATGAAGTGGCAAAAAACACCGTGAAAAACATCGCCTGCGCCTAGCGTGTCGATCGCGTCCACGCAGGGAACGGCGATCGCCCCATCAGTGCTAGTCGAACGATAAAGAATGGCCTCCGCGCCGCGCGTGACGGCAATATGCGGCACGTGGAGCGAGCTGAGATAGGCAAAGACATCCTCAGTACTACGGCAGTTTGGAGGGTGAAAGTTAGCTGACGCAATCGCAAATGTGGCGTACTTGAGTACGTGCTCGAACCCTGGTTTCCAACTGCCGCCATCGACTACCACGGGAATTCCGCGATCGCGGGCGAGACGAGCTATCTCAGCTCCAACTGCCATCTGATGACCGTCAATCAAAACGATATCCACGCCATCTAGCCAGCCAGAGTCATCAAGCCCGTCAGGAAACATGGGTTTAGGAGACGCTTGCTGTTTGATAGCGTTGAGAGAAATGACCGCGCGATCGCCCGTCCTCTCAGTTACGACAATGGAGGACGTGGGCGGCGGTTCGGTTCGGTCGGGGGTGAGGTCAGCGATCGCCACACGACAAGCCTTCAGATCGGCTCGAATAAGCTGGGTCACGGGATGGTTCCCCAAAGAACCCGCAATCGTACTGGCGTTGCCGCAAGCGGCGAAGGCCACGGCAGCATTGGTGGCGGGACCGCCAGAGGCGATCGCGTAGTCGCGCGCGACGACTTTCTGATTTCGAGTTGGCGGATCGTCAGCCAAATACTCGATATCTAGCGATATCAACCCGACGAATACCCCTCTAGATGGCTGTTGTCGCACCCAAACCTCTAACAAATCTATTTGCGCGGTAGAGTCCCGTAGGGTTGGGGACTAGCCGATCTCAAACATGGGTTCGTTCAACTCGCCAAGCTAGCAAGGCAGACCCATCACGGAAGCGCCTCTTCGGCCTCGTTCACGTCAGCCTCAATCTTTACCAGGGTAAGCTCGCTTCCGGCCAAACCTCTCCGTCTCCTCCCAGACGAGATATCCATCTTTTACTGCATAGTTGACAAGCCGAGATCGCATCTCTTCATTTTTTCAACTTTTACCGAACATTTTTTATCAATAAGTCATGCTCAAAGTCGTCGATCGCGATCGCTACCGCAAAGAATTCCTCAGTCGTTATCATCCCCGGTTGTCTTCCCGCGATTGAGCAGCGTTACTCCTTGCTGAGTCTTGACGGTGGAGCGGAACGCTTTGCCCGAGCCGTGCGGGCACATTGGGGCATCGAGAATCAACTGCACTGGGTGCTCGATGTCACTTTTTGAAATTGCGATTAGATGTTAGGTATTCCAAGCCATTTACTGGAGAAACGCCACTTCATGATGCTGTTGGATCTGGGCGCCACGATGCGGCTAGAGCCCTATTGGAAGCGGGCGCTGATGTTAATGCAGTAAAGTCATTTTCGGATGAAGATGCGGCACCCCTCTCGATGGAGACGAAGCACGCTATGACCGAAGGATTAGCTTTCTAAAAGCCCACGGCGCGCTCGACGTTGCCGAACTGGAGTCGGAATATTCGCTCCTTCTGAAATACATGTCGTCCGCTAAGAACGGCCAGCACCTACCAGTTCGGGTTTGGCCTTGGGCTTGCGAACGTAGATTTTGGGGACGCGATCGCGCCCGATTGGAGTCACGCTGACGGCGCAGGCTTTTAATTCGGGTTGCTTCGAGGCCGGACAGCATTCGGGATGGGTGAGGGCGTTGGCTTCGGCCTTGTCCGCCCACAGCTCGCCCCAGTGCATCGGCACGAATGTAGTTCCAGGGGTGATATTTTTCGTCACTTTGACCGGAAAGCGAGCCATGCCGCGACGCGATCGCACTTCCACCCAGGTGTGTTCGTCGATCGCTTCCAGCGCGTCGGCGTGAACGCCAAATCGCTCGGCATCGCGAGGGTGCATTTCCAGAAATGGCTGCGGGTGCATTTTGTTGAGTTTGTCGATGCGCCCGGTGCGGGTGAGAGTGTGCCAGTGACCGTACAGACGACCCGTGGTGAGGACTAATGGGAACGCTTCGTCGATCGGTTCGGCCAGTCCGCGCGAGTAGTACCCCGCAAAGCGAGCGCGTCCGTCGGCAGTCGGGAAAGAAAGGCTGGCGTATAAAGTGGCGGGTTCTCCCGGCTTCAGTTCGCCCGAGTCGCGGCACGGCCACTGGATGGGGCCTTCGCGACGGAGGCGATCGTGGCTGAGGCCGGTCATGTCGCACACGCGATCGCGGGTCACCTGGACGAACTCGTCGTACACGGCTGCTGATGTGGCGTGCGAGAAATGCCGTTCGTATCCCAACCGCCGACCCACTTCGGTAAAAATCTCCCAGTCCGCTCGGGCTTCGCGAGGGGGGTCTCGGAATGCCGGACAAAGGGTGACGGTGCGTTCGGAGTTGGTCATAATCCCCGTTTTCTCGCCCCATTGCGCCGCTGGCAGCAAGACGTGAGCGTAGTTCGCGGTTTCGGTGGGATAGTAAGCGTCTTGGACGATGGTGAAGGGGGATCTTCGGAGGGCGGCTTTGGTGCGATCGATGTCGGGCATACTGACCGCCGGGTTGGGTGCAGCGACCCAGAAGACCTGCACGTCACCGCTTTCGAGACCCAACACCATATCCCACGCGGTCATGCCGACGTTGGGATCGATCGTGCCAGGGGCGAGGTTCCAGAGGGTTTCAATCTCTTGACGGTGCTGCGGGTTTTTGACCACGCGATAGCCGGGAAGGAGATTCGCCAGTCCGCCCGCTTCCCGTCCGCCCATGGCGTTGGGTTGACCCGTCAGCGAAAACGGCCCCGCCCCTGGCTTGCCGATCTGCTGCGTCATCAGGTGCAAATTAATCAAGGTGCGGACTTTGGCCGTGCCCTCGGACGACTGATTCATGCCCATCGACCAGAGGGACAAAACGCGATCGCTTTCTCCCCAATACTTCGCCGCTTTTTCGACATCTGACGCTGAAATGCCGCAGCGATCGGCTACGACTTCAGGAGTGAACGACTCGATAATGCGGGCGAACTCGGGAAATCCAGCCGTACACTCATCGATAAATTGCGATTCAAAATAGCCCCACTTCAAGAGCAGGTGGCCGATGCCGTTGAGCAAATCAATATCCGTGCCGGGTCGGATGGCGAGATGTAAGTCTGCCGCTTCTGCGCTTTTGGTGCGGCGCGGATCGACGACGATCAGCTTCGTTTTAGAATTTTTTTTGTGATTTTTACGCAGTCGGTTGAAGACGATGGGGTGACAATCTGCCGTGTTCGTGCCGATTAAAAACGCGCAGTCGGTGGTGTCGAGATCGCTGTAGCTGCACGGGGGACCATCCGAGCCGAGGCTTTGAATGTAGCCCGCCACGGCTGAAGACATGCACAAACGAGAGTTGGCGTCGAAATTATTAGTGCCCAGGCAACCTTTGAGTAGCTTTTGCGCCGTGTAGTAATCTTCCGTTTGCAACTGACCGGAGCCGTACATGCAAATCGAATTCGCGCCGTGCTTCACTTTTGCCGTGCGGATTTTGAGGACGATGCGATCGAGCGCCTCTTCCCAACTGACGCGGCGAAACGGCTCGTCTAATGAATCCCGCATCATCGGATAGTGCAGCCGGTTTTTGTCGATCGCCTCCGCAATTGTGGCGCCTTTCACGCACACCTGACCCTTACTAGAGGGATGGTCGCGATCTCCTCTGACGTTCCACAGCGGACGACCCTCGCTGTCGCGGTGGGTGGGTTTTCCCGGCCGAGCGGGGGGCATCACTTCTAAACCGCATCCCACGCCGCAGTAGGGACAAAGCGTTTTGGTCGTGTCGGACATCGTGATGAGACCTCCCTGGCGATCGCGATCGTGCAAATTCGTTCGTCACTTCGACAGTCAAATTCGACAATCGGGATTCAAATACAGCAGATTCAAAGAGAGACTGAAGCGCGGCGATCGTGTCTTCAGTCTCTTTAGTATGAAGCGAGGCCGCGTTACAGATCGTTCCGCAAGAACCCTCGCATTCCAGCGTTAGTAGGTGTTACCCGAGCTGTTGGTGAGTTGAGGTGCAACACCCGCCGCTTCTGGATCCCCTTCTTCACCCTCGTGCAGTTCGGCAAAGGAACCCTTGGGCTCTTTCAGCACGAACGCACACAGCGCGGCGACCACCAAAGCCGTTCCCCCTAGCGTGAAGAAGAAGGTTGACGACGAAGCGCCAATGGTTGCGGGGTCTTTGGGCAGCAGCGACCAAAGCGTTAGGTAGCAGACCGCACCCACGTTGCCGTAAGCACCCACATTACCGGCCACCTGACCCGTAATACGACGCTTGATCAGCGGCACGATCGCGAAGGTCGATCCTTCACCCGCCTGGACGAAGAACGAACATGCCATCACCACCATCACGGCCAGCACGGGCAGTACGCCACCGCTGAGGGTTCCCATCACCAAGTAGCCGAGACCCATTCCGGCGGTCAGCACGGCCATCGTCACCTTGCGACTGCCCAAGCGGTCGGAAATCAAGCCGCCACCGGGACGAGACATCAAGTTCATGAATGCATAGCTAGACGCGATGATGCCCGCCCAGAACTTGCTGAAGCCGAACACTTGCTCGAAGAACAAGGGCAGCATCGTTACAACCGCCAGTTCGGAACCGAAGTTAACGATGTAGGTCAATTCGAGAATGGCAACCTGACTGAAGCTGTAGCGATCTTCGCTGGGGTAGTGCTTGGTGCCGATCATCAGGTCGCGGTTTGCCTGCCAGCAGTTGTACGCCTGGAACAGGTAAATCGCACCCAAGACCGCCCAAATCCCGAACATCACAGGCTCGGCATAAAGTCCGGCTTTCTTCAAACGCCATGCCAGCAGCATCATCACGCCCGTGAGGGGCAGATTCATCAGCAACAAGAAGTAAAAGTCGCCGCGACTGGTCACCTCAATGCCGCCGTGACGGGCGGGGCGCTGATAGGTCTTGCCGCTAGGAGTATCGGTGACGCTGAAGAAATAGAACGCGCCGTACAGAGCCGCGAACGCGCCTGTCGCGAAAATCGCCATGCGCCAGTTCAGCACTGCCCCGGATTCGAGCGCAAAAGCACCGGGCAGGAAGCCAAACGCACCCGCCACCGCCACCATGCTGAGGGCGGACGCAGCCGAACCGAAGTTG
>JBCBTL010000020.1:0-12217 GCA_039818705.1 Cyanobacteria bacterium J06639_1 | reverse complement strand
CATTGACGCCAGGATGGAAGAGCTTCGAACAGAGCTCTCATCAGATACGTTGGAGCGATTTAAAACGCTTCTTATCTCTCTGGATGGAAACCATCAATAGCCAGTTGTTCAACACTTAGTTACTGCGGATCTGCTTTTTCATGAAGGATACTAACTTTGGTAGTCGGTGTTGCCATCCTATGGACAGATAGGAGTAGGCTCGCGGCAGAGATCAAATCTTTTAACTGACTTAAACATGTTGTCTCCAAGCTTTTAGGCTCGTTGTTTGCCGTGGCATCGCTTGTACTTTTTACCGCTCTTGCACCAACAGGGTTCGTTCTTTTTCGGTTGAAGGGGTGGCAGTCTATCTCCAGACGTGTAAAACCATGTGCCTTTTTCTTTGACGAACCGCGATCGCTCGTGCAACTGAGCAGCCACCAATCCTTCTCGATACACTGCAACAAACTCGACGACACCCGTGTCATCTTCAGGCTGTCCCGCTTCGGTAGCAACTACGGTTAATCCCAACCACTTCACGCTGTTGGCGGTCGCGGCGATCGCTTGGCGGCTGTTGGGTTTGCGACTGCTGGGATGTTCGGTGTTGAGTAAGTAATCAATGTGTTTGAGACAGTAGGCAGAGTAGCGCGATCGCATTAAGGCTTCGGCGGTGGGGGCGGGGCGCTGTCCTTTCAGGTAGACACCACAGCACTGAGCCAACACCTTTTTACTTCCACAGGGGCAAGGCATGGATAAGACGCGACTGTCAGGAATGAACACGATGCCTCAACATCTAACGCTGTACATCGACCTTCAGGGTACGACCGATCCCGCCCGCCTCGCGAGTTCAAAGGATCGCACTCGGGAATTGACCGGGAGGATAGTACAGCTCTTGATAAAGTTGCCAAGCGGTTTGCTGCTGGATGTAGAGATGCGTGCTCAATCCCAGCATTTTGGCGGCTTTCGCCACGTCTTTGTAGTTGAATCCCATGCGATCGCATAATTCTCGCTGTCTCAATCCTTTCCTAAGGGGCGGTTCGGCAAAGCTGTCGGGATAGATGAGGGGCAGCATGGCGTGCAGCATGACGCGAATGAGGCGCGTGCCATTGCCCCAATGCCAATACGGAGGGATTTCGTAGACCTGTCGAGCTTTGACGGCCTCGAACTGGTTCCAGATGGGATGGCGATCGAGCTGCTGCGAGAGTGG
This sequence comes from Cyanobacteria bacterium J06639_1, assembly GCA_039818705.1. Taxonomy (GTDB): domain Bacteria; phylum Cyanobacteriota; class Cyanobacteriia; order Thermostichales; family PCC-7336; genus JBCBTL01. The sequence continues at coordinate 11,034 of JBCBTL010000020.1, read as the reverse complement.
CTCGCGTCCGTAAGACTGGACAAAAATGACATCGGGATTTGCGATGTCGAGCACTCGGCGGAGTGAGAGATACGTAAGTCCCGGCTCGCCCCGATCTCGATGGCGTTTTGACCAAGGAAAGCGAACGAATCGCTTTAGAATGCTCCCCAAAGTGCCGCACTCGGTTTCGACCGGATAGATATCGAGCCAGCAATTGGCTGCTGAACCTCCGATCGCGAGAACAGTTTTTGGGGGGCGATCGCGAATGCGGTTGCTGAAGGTTTGGAGTTGGCGTTCCACGGCAGCGATCGCGAGTTCTGCCACTGCCGTGCGATCGGTCAAGTAGGCCACATCCAACAGCCGTAAAATCGCGGCTTCGTAACCACTGCTTCCCATCAAATAAACGGGGGCAATGCTCTTTCGCAGCCAAGGTCGATACGCACAATGGGGAAACCGCCAGCCGATGATGAGATCGGGACGAGTTTGCCGAATCGTGCTGAATGTCGGCAGTAGCCAAGACCCTATATTCGGCCACTGGGGCGATCGCCGACCGTAGAACTCCGGGCATTCCGCCACTCCCGCTCGCAATCCCCCCACGGGTTCCAATCCCAATTCCAGAACGACATCCAACCCCGACGCGCTCAAACAGACGATGCGTTGGGCGGGGCGATCGAGTTCGATCGTCTGCCCCGTACAGTCCGTTACCGAGTAGGAATCGACGTGCTTTGCAGAGACGGTCATAGAGTGGGTGCAGAAAAGGGCGGGCGGGTTAAGCGTTACGACGATCGCGCGTCCGATTCGAGATCGACGCGATCGGAATCGACGAGATCGGAGCGACCGAAGAGGAGCATCATGCGATCGATCGCGTGGCGGAACCGTTCTTGATAGTCGAGGTCGGGCAGGGACATGCCTTCAAACAGGCTGTATTCCGAAGAAAACTGCCATCGCTTGAGGCGGCGGCGATCGAATGCGTGTACCTCGATCTCGAGCAGTTCGCACGTGGGCTGTCGCAGCGATTCGGAAAAATGCACCTGCATCAACACGCAGTAGCAACCCATACCGATGCAATAGCTCGAAAAAAAGAAACTCAGATCGATGGAGTGGGGATCGATGTGGGCTAGCGTTTGCGGCTCGCAATGCCAAGGACTCAGATCGACGTTGACATCGGGGAATTCCGCCCGGAACAGAGAGGCCAAATTCGCAATTTTGGTGGCTAACTCGATCGTGAAGGCTTGAGTGGCTGCGTTCATGGGCGCGTCCTGGAGGGCTAACTACAAAAAGAAAGATTCTCAACAAAAGACCATGCCTCGTCACAGAGCCCTCTCATCGACAGTCTCTCGAACCTGCGGAAAGCGCCTGAAAGCCCCGCATTGATGGACATAGAACCGCATAGATTCATCGATCGCGCGCGACACCTCTTGGAAATGAAGGGAGACCTTCATGATTGACAAGTGCATCTTATTGAGATTCTATATCAACAAGAGAGCCCGCAAACAAACGCGAAGCATAACGCTTCGGGAGGCAAGGATGAGCAGCGCGTATGCAGCCGAATTGCGCGCCACGGCGCAAGCCATGGTCGCGAAAGGCAAAGGTATTTTGGCAATGGATGAAAGTAACGGGACGTGCAACAAGCGCTTCGCCACGCTGGGCATTCCCACCACTGAAGAGCGTCGCCGCGCCTATCGTCAGCTCATCTTGGCGACTCCCAACCTCTCCGAGTCCATCAGTGGCCCGATCCTTTACGACGAAACCATTCGTCAATCCACCGCTGCGGGCGTGCCGTTTCTGAAAGTCATTACCGATGCGGGCATGATTCCTGGCATTAAGGTCGATACCGGAGCCAAAGACTTCGCTGCCCATCCTGGCGAAAAAGTGACGGAAGGATTGGATGGCTTGCGCGATCGCATTGCCGAGTACTACCAAATGGGTGCGCGGTTCGCGAAGTGGCGGGCGGTAATTACCATCGGGGATGGCATTCCCAGCCGCGCTTGCCTCGTCGCCAACGCCCACGGCCTCGCTCGCTACGCTGCTCTTTGTCAAGAAGGCGGACTCGTCCCCATCGTGGAACCGGAAGTCTTAATTGACAGCTGCCACACCCTCGAACGCTGCTGGCAAGTGACGGACGAGACGCTGCACGAAGTATTCGAACAGCTCTACACGCAGGGAGTCGAGTACGACCAAATGATCCTGAAGCCCAGCATGGTGATTTCAGGTAAAGACTGTCCCCAACAGGCCAGCGTGGATGAAGTGGCGGATGCCACGATCGCCTGTTTGCGCAAAAATGTCCCCGCGACAGTCGCAGGAATTGCGTTCCTCTCGGGCGGGCAATCCAAAGAGCGCTCCTCCGCACACCTCAGCACCATGAATGCGAAGTACGGCAGCAACTGCCCTTGGCCAGTTACGTTTTCTTACGCGCGTGCCATCCAACAACCCGCTCTCGACCATTGGGTTGGCGACGATAGCAAAATTGCCGCCGCACAAGAAAAGCTGTTGCAACGCGCAAAATTCAACAGTGCTGCAAGCAAGGGTGAGTACACCGAAGAGATGGAAAAGACGGTTGCTTTAGTCTGACATCGCTCGTCTAGAGCTTCACCTGAAACCGTCGAAACCTCGTTGAGATAGTTGTGTCGAATTATCTGCCGCGATCGCGATCGACACCTCATCGCGGGTAGCAGCCGTCAAGAGCAGCAGCGCGGCAGAACAGACAGCACTCTTCGGGCGCTTGAGGGAGCTTGCCCGGTCCCGAGCCAACCGAGTGTCTTGCAGAATACCTCGGGGAAGAGTGGCTGATGGGGCGATCGCTGTTGCAATGGACGGCGATCGCCCACCCCACACATGCCGCAACAGGACAGAGACATTCCGATATTTTTGCGAAAGAAAACTTCACCCGGAATGTATTGCAAACGACTTTCACCCACTCGCACTTTCTTATTGACTGTCAGTATCAATAAGATTTTGAGTTTTGCACGTTCGTTGCTGCAAACGGAGGCAGTAAATGACAACCAGTGCGCAAGCACCGCCGGAACGCGGCGACCTTAACTATTTTTGGTGGGCGGGGAATGCACGCCTGACTCACCTTTCGGGAAAACTCCTCGGCGCTCACGTCGCTCACGCGGGTTTAATCGTGCTTTGGGCAGGGATGTATACCCTGTTCGAGCTCGATCGCTTCGACCCCAGTTTGCCGATGTTCGATCAGGGATTGATCGTTCTGCCTAACCTGGCTCGGTTGGGCTTAGGCGTGGGAGATGGCGGTCAAATCGTCGATACCACCCTCTACTTCCAAGTGGGAGTGGTGCACTTAATTAGCTCGGCATTCTTGGGCTTTGGCGGGATTTTTCACGCCCTCAAAGGCTCGGAAATATTGGGCGGCTCGTATGCTTACGACTGGAGCGATCGCGCCAAGATGGGTCAAATTTTGGGGAATCACCTCAGCATCTTGGGAGTTGGAGCGCTCTTGTTGGTGGCAAAAGCCATGTTCTTCGGCGGACTGTACGATCCGGCTTTAGAGCAAGTCCGCACGGTAGCACCTAACCTGAATTTCGCTCACCTGCTCGGCTACTTTTTCGGCAGTGAAGGCCGCTTTTGGCTCGCCGGAGTTGACAACCTCGAAGACATCGTCGGCGGTCACCTCTGGCTGGGCATCATCCTGATTGGCGGCGGGGTATGGCATATCATCACACCGCCGATGGAATGGACGAAAAATCTCTTCGTCTGGTCGGGTGAAGCGTACTTGGCCTACAGCGTTGGGGCAGTTGGGTTGATGGCGTTCGTGGCGACGCTGTTCGTCTCGGTGAACACCACGGCTTTTCCCACCGAGTTTTTCGGTCCGGCATTGAGCGTGGGCTTCGATCGCGTTCCATACTTTTACGTGACCGACGCGCCAGATATGGTTACCAATCGAGTATGGCTGGCGAACGCGCACTTCTGGCTCGGCTTTTTCTTCCTGCAAGGCCACATCTGGCACGCGCTGCAAGCCGCAGGCTTCGATTTCAAACAAGGTAAAGTCGTCGCGCCGACGCGCGGGGAGGTTGCGTCATGACCGCAGCAACAGTCAAACCCTCTGAAGCGCCTCCAGCTCCAGACCCTTCAACACCATCAGCCCCCGAATTTAACTTTTTGGCCGGGAACGCTCGGCTGATCGACCTCTCCGGTCGCCTGCTCGGTGCCCACGTCGCCCACGCTGGACTCATCGTCCTCTGGGCGGGTGCGATGACTCTATTCGAGATTTCTCGCTACAACCCCGACCTGCCGATTTACGGCCAAGGGCTGATCCTGATTCCCCACATGGCCACATTGGGCATCGGATTGGGAGATGGCGGCCAAATCGTCGATACCTATCCGTATTTCGCGATCGGGATGGTGCACTTAGTCTCGTCGATCGCGTTGGGCGCTGGCGGACTCTACCACGCCCTCCTCGGCCCCGAGAAGCTGGCGATGGGCGATCGCTTTGCCGAATTCTTCGGGTACGACTGGGAAGACGGCGACAAAATGACCACGATCGTCGGCATTCACCTGATTTTGTTGGGTCTTGGAGCGTGGTTGCTGGTCGGCAAAGCTCTGTTTTGGGGCGGACTGTACGACCCTGCCGTTGAAGCCGTCCGCACCATTCAGCCGAATTTGAACGGACTGCACATCTTCAGCTATCTGACGGGCTCGCAAGGGTCTTACGGGATGGCAAGTGTCAACAACATGGAAGATGTGGTGGGCGGTCACGTCTACGTCGGGCTGCTGTGCGTCGGTGGTGGTATCTGGCACATCTTTTCCGAATCCAAACAGTGGGCGAAAGATGTCCTGGTCTACTCGGGCGAAGCATACCTGTCTTACAGCCTGGGCGCGTTGGCCTACATGGGCACGATCGCCGCCGTCTTCGTCTCGGTCAACGACACCGTTTATCCCGTCGAGTTCTACGGTCCGCTGGGATGGACGTCTACCGATACCGGCGAACCGACGATTCGGACGTGGCTAGCAACCTTTCACGTAGCGTTCGCGCTGGTGTTCTTGTTCGGCCACATCTGGCACGCGGTCAGAGCTAGAGCGATCGCCAGCGGCATCGACTTCAAAACCGGGATGATCAACCCCTCGGGAGCCGTCGAAGCCGGGATGTTGGATACGCCGATTAGCGCCAATGACCTGTCTTTAGGCTTCGTGAAGAACCTGCCGATTTATCGCAACGGCCTCTCTCCCATCGGTCGCGGCCTGGAAATCGGTATGGCTCACGGTTACCTCTTGGTCGGGCCATTCGTGAAGCTCTCGCCACTGCGCGATACAGAGGTGGCGAATCTGGCCGGTGGGTTATCTGCGATCGGTCTGGTGGTGCTGCTGACGATTTGTCTGGCGATTTACGGTGCCACCGTGTTTCAAGGCAATGCCGAGCCGGAAGGCGAGTTACCAAACAATCTGCGCACCTCAGAAGCGTGGAACTCGTTTACCAGCGGCTTTTTCATCGGGGCTGCCGGGGGAGCTGTCTTCGCGACGGTTCTGCTCGAAAACCTCGATGTGATTCAAAGGTTTGGTGACGCTCTCACGGTGTGACCCCTCCTGGGCGATGCACATCTGAGACGAGCCAAAGTTTCCCTCATGGGAAACGCGTGACGACACAAGCCTCCTGCAAAATCCTCTCTTGCAGGAGGCTTTTCTGTGGCTTGAATCCCGTATCTCGACGTCTGCATCTCGATACCCGCATCTTGAAATCTAGATTCAGAAGCTCGTACTCGAACGACAAGGCCGAACAGCTCCATATTTGTTTAATGAAAGTCATTTGCATTAAGCCAAAATCCATGTACACTGAGTCCGTAAAGCTAATGACTCTAATTCTCAACTAGCGAGATGGCATTGGCTTTCAAGGTTTAGCGATCGCGATGTTGCGGTTGGGAGGCGGCGATCGAGTCCCGCGCAGGCATCGCGTTCTCAATGTTCGTTCGTCCATTTTGCAAGGAGACCCTCGTGGCAAAGATTGGTTTGTTTTACGGCAGCACGACAGGCAATACCGAAACCGCCGCCGAAGAGATTCAGAAACAGTTTGGCGGTGAAGATGTCGTCAAGCTGCACGAAGTTGCATCCGTTGAAGCCTCAGATTTCGGCGAGTATGACTGCCTTATCATCGGCAGTCCCACCTGGAACGTGGGGGAGCTGCAAGACGACTGGGATGGCTATTTTGAAGAGCTAGACGGCATCGACTTCAGCGGCAAAAAAGTCGCCTACTTCGGCACGGGCGACCAAGTGGGCTACAGCGATAACTTCCAGGATGCGATGGGCATTTTGGAAGAAAAAATTTCCGAGCAGGGCGGCACCACCGTAGGCTTTTGGCCGACAGAAGGCTACGACCACGACGATTCGCGCGCGGAGCGGGATGGCAAGTTCGTTGGCTTGGCCTTAGACGAAGACAACCAATCCGACCTCACGGACGAGCGCATTAAAACCTGGGTGCAGCAACTCAAGCAAGAATTCGGCGTTTGAGCCGATTCCGCACGGCGGCGGTTCTCCCAGTAGCCGCCGCCTATCTCGATATCTTTCATTGAGGCCAGCAACCGTGCAGATTCGCGAAAAGTACGTTCTCATGCCCCCCGAAGTGCTGTGGTTGAACGTCAGCCCCGAATACACCAAACTCAGCCATCCGTATTTGCAACATTTGGATCGCTTCCTGCACGTCGCTTGCTGGGATTACCGCCAAGACGATGACGAACCGAACTCCCTCGATATCGCCGTCGAATCTCTACACGAATACTTAGAAACACTACCCGAACCCATTCACCTCATCGGTCACAGCACGGCGGGACTCGTGGGGTTGCTGTACGCTCGCCAGCATCCAGAAAACGTGAAGTCGTTGTCACTCCTATCCGTGGGAGCCGATCCGGCGATCGACTGGCAAGCGCACTACTACACCCGCTTGAACCTATTACCGTGCAGCCGTCAGCTCGTCCTGTCGCAGATGGTGCGCGAACTCTTCGGTCGGCAATCGCCACAAGCGATCTCCACCATCGAAACGGTTCTGCAACAAGACCTCGATCGCTCTCCCTCCCCCCACTCACTGTGGTCGCGCGCCAGCATCGAACCGGGGGGTTGCGACGTGCCGATGTTCGTCAGCGGCAGCGAAAACGACACCATCATCACCATCGACGCGATTCGGCAGTGGCAGGACTTTCTCAAGCCGAGCGATCGCATCTGGGAATGTCCGGGCGGACGCTATTTCTTCCACTGTTTTTTCCCGCAACTGCTGCAAGAAGAACTGATGCAGTTCTGGGCTGAAGTGGACGTGGGCGCGGTGTGGCAGACCAACGTCGTACAGCGAACTCCTGCCTGTCAGCGCACCTCTCAATTCTGAACCGTTTGCACGCCGTCGTTCCAGTTCTAGATTCGAGTCCTTTTTCAGAGTCGTTTCGTGCGGCTCACTCAGTTCCTAACTTCCCACTTTGAGCAACTTCACCGAGGTCTTGAGTTTCATGCCTGCTTCCGTTTCCAACGCACCCGCCCAAAATTATTTAATGGTGCCGGATTCCGTCAGCGATCGCATTCTCCTGTTCGACGCTCAAGATGGCTCGTTGGTGGATGACACCTTTATCGACGGCTCGGCAGAGGGGCTGGGTATTTTCTCCACGCCTTTTAATGCGATTCAAGTCGAGAACGAAATTTGGGTGTCCGATCAGGTTGCCGATGCCATCTTCCGGTTCGATTTGAGTGGTGCTTACTTGGGCGTAGTCGGTGACGGCGATGGCGATGGCGATACGGATGGTTTGGACAACATTCGCGGCATCGAATTTGCAGACGGCCTCATCTACGTATCCAACAGCGGCACGAACAACGATGCCCCTGGCGATGGCGAGGTGGTCGTCGTATTCGACACGGCAGGCAATAATCTCGGCTTTTTCGACACGGGCGATCCCTACGACATTCGCGCCTACAACGGCCAGCTTCTCGTCAGCGACATCAACAGCGACAGCAGCGGCGGCGAAGACATCGACATCTACACGCTGGATGGGGTCAACAGCACGCTAGTCGGCACGTTGGTCGAATCGGATGGCTTGACCGGGATCGATTTCCCCCAACAAATTTCGGTTCGCTCTTCCAACGGGAATGTATTGGTTGCAGGCTTTTCAGCTCCCGGCGGCTTTTACGAATACGACTTTGAGGGCAATCAGGTCGCACTATTCAACGCCGACGATGGCTTTGCCGAGCGGGTGCGCGCGGCCTACGAACTGGGCAATGGCACCATTCTCTGGAGTGGCGGCGACGGAATTGTGGTCACAGATTTAGAGACCGCGATCGCCACCGATATCTATTCGGTCAACACGCTAGAGTTTCGTCCCAGCACCCGCTATATCGAGCAATTAATTGTTCCTGTGGAGGGCGATCGCGACCTCACCGGAGCGATCTTTCTGGGCGACCAGCGACAAGACAAGCTGTTTTTGACTCAAGACCTCAACGGCGATGGCGACGCGAACGACCCGCTCGAAATTTCAACCTATTTCGATGAAACCAACGCTTCCGGATTAGTCGATCCCACAACCAACATCTTTTCCGTCCTGCAAGCCGATTTGGGATTCGTCTTCTATGCCGACGGGGAAACCGATTCGGTCTACCGCTTATTCGATGCCAACGGCGATGGCGATGCCAACGACGCGAACGAAGCCAGCGTTTGGTTTTCCGAAGCCAACGCCAACGGATTCACTCTCCCCACACCCAACGGCTTAGCCCACGGGGACGACGGCGCAATCTACATCGTCAACGCCGGAACGGGAAGCCGCCCCACGGATGCTGTCTATCGCACGATCGATCTCAACGGCGACGGCGATGCTAACGATGCGGGCGAGTCGAGTATTTGGCTGGACTTACAAACTCTCAACCCGTCCTCGTCCGCCTTCGATATCGAGTTCGATGGCGACGTAGCCTACATCGCAGACCTGGTAGGCGGCGACGATGATGTGATTTACCGAGCAGAAGATCTGAACGGCAACGGCGCGATCGATGCGGGCGAAGCCAACATCTTCATCAGCGATGCCAATGCCTTCGGCGTCCAGCTCGATTTCGGCATCGCAGCCGACGGCTCCGACCTCTACACCTGGGAATCCTTCGACTTTAGCGGCCCTCAATCCGTCTTCCGCCTCACCGATCTCGACGATAGCGGCGCGATCGACGATGCCAGCGAAGCGATCGAAGTGTGGAACACCGATGCCATTCCCGCCGGGTTCTCCACCTTCAGCGGTTTCTCTATCGCGGCCAACTCTGACGGCGAACTCGTCGTTACCTCCAATGGTTTCGAGACCGAAAACAATCTGTTCCGCCTCGTCGATCGCAACAACGACGGCGACTATCTCGATGCGGATGAGACCGTCGTATACGCCGCCCAAAGCCTCACCGGAACCGTTCCCGAGCGCGCCCGTGCGGTGGAATATGCCGAAACTCCCGTGACTCCCATCCTCGGCACCAGTGCGGACGACGCTCTGCGAGGCACGCGCTTCGGAGACATTCTCGAAGGCTCGGACGGTGACGACACGTTACGCGGTTTGCGCGGCGAAGATTTACTGTCGGCCGGCGACGGCAACGACAGCCTTACAGGAGGCCGCGATCGCGATTCCCTTTTCGGCAACGATGGCGAAGATACGCTTGCAGGCAATCGCGGAGACGACCTGCTCAACGGCGGCGCGCAAGACGACATCCTTCGGGGCAATTTCGGCGACGACCTTCTTTTAGGCGAGTCCGGCAACGACCTGCTCGAAGGGGGAGTCGGCGATGACGACCTTCAAGGCGGTGCCGATAATGACACCCTGATCGGCGGTCGCGGCAACGACACGCTGGCGGGTGGCGCGGGCGACGACCTCCTCGATGGCGGCAATGGCAGCGATGTCGTGATGGGAGGATCTGGAAGCGACACCTTCGTGCTGCGCGGGGGCGGCGGTGCAGACGCGATCGCCGATTTCCAAGATGGCGAAGACTTCCTCCAGCTCGCAGGCTTCACCACATTTGGCCGACTTGATTTCGTTCAAGACGCTGCCGACACCTTAATTTTCAAGCGCAATGGCACGCTGCTCGCCACTCTCAACAATGTGGATGCTACCGCCATTGACCTTGCCGATTTTGCCTGAGTCTCCAGGCTGACGCCGATCGCGATTGCCGGAGAGCGATCGGCGTTTTCTCTTCCTCTTTCTTGCACGTTTTGAGACCCACTTACTCACCAAGGAGACACCATGGAGTTCGCAGAACCGAATCGTTTCATTCACGTCATCGACAGTACGTATGGCGATCGCTGGGCGATCCGCCGCCGCCTCGAAGAACTCTCATTTGAGGTCACGCTGACCGCCTGCGGCAAACTAGCAGTTCGCGTCAACGACAGCGTTGCCGCCGCTCAACTGCGCAGCGTGCTCAAGCAATTTCAGGCATCGCGTTCCGAGCTAGTGTCCTGGCTCGATCGCTGCTGGCAGCACGCCCCCGATGGCGAACCTGCCTAGCTGAAGTGTGTTTCAAGCCATTGTCGCGTCGTTGAGGAATTTAGGTATGACTGCACTTGCTGTGGTGGCTCGCCCCACCAAACTGTTCAGTCGGCGCTCGAACATCCCGGTCGATTCGGAGTACCTGTGGCGAATCGACTCGGGATACGTGCGCACGCTCACCTGGAGCGATTTGGGCAAAGTGACCGCCCTCGGCCTCTGGGGGCCGGGGGATGTAGTGGGGCGATCGCTCTCCTGCATCGCCCCGCTTTCGGTGGAGTGTTTGTGTCAGGTGCGGGCAACGCAGCTCCCTTATCGCACTGAATGCACGGGACGAGAACTCTACGATCGCCTGCACCAGCACGAGTTCATGCAGTTCATGATGTTCGACCCGTCCACCGAAGGCCGACTGCTGAAATTCTTCTACTGGCTCGCCCAACGCTACGGCCAGCTCCAAAACGGACGAGCGCAACTCCCCGTCAAACTGACCCATCAAGATCTCGCAGAATTCGTCGGCTCCACCCGAGTCACCGTAACGAGATTGCTCGGACAGTTGGAACGCAAAGGAGTGATTCAGTGGGGCGATCGCCGCCACATGGTGGTGCTATCCAATGTGAATTTTCTTCAGAGTAGT
>JBCBTL010000019.1:0-12607 GCA_039818705.1 Cyanobacteria bacterium J06639_1 | reverse complement strand
AGAATTTTTCTATGCCAACGAAGACGACCTGTTTTTAACTGTGAGCTACGGCTCGACCGGACTCGCCAGCCTTTACAAAACCTCAGCCAAGGGGACGATGCCGCATCCAGCCAGAGGGATTCAGCGGCGGGACAGCAGCGCGATCGCGATGATGCGCCACCAACCTAGCCTGTTAGCGAGTAGCGTGAAGCACTGGTGGCGCAGCCTCGCCTCCGGTATGTGATGGCAGGCGATAGCGGCGTGGAGAGCGGGGCGAACGTTTAGAATCGAGATGCAGACAGCTAAGTATTTCTCGTGACTGCACGCATTGCTTCTGTTACCGCGATCCGGCCTGAAACGCTCGAAGAAAAAGCGGTCTGGTACTATCTGCTCGGCACCTACGGGTGGTATTTGCTCGGGGCGCAGTATTTGCTCGTGTGGGGTCTGGCCTGGGGGCTGACGGCTTATCTGGTGTGGCGCTGGTGGTGGCCGGTGGTGTCGGGGCGGCGATCGCCTGCCGACCAGGGCATTACTGAAGTGCGCGTACCGCTGCCAGTTTGGATCTGGATCGCGACGATGGTAGCCATGTTGGTGCCGATCGCGATCGGTCACCTCAATTTTCAGTTGGGGTTGCCCCGCATCGTTGCTTCGACCGTCGAATGGTCGCGCGAGTGGGCGCTGTTTGCCTTGTTCCCGCTGATCGGCTGCTTTCGGATTCGCCCGCAAGTGCTCTATCGCGGGGTCAGCATCGTTTGCGTGCAGAGCCTATTCGTAGCAGCACTTTGCTACGCAGCAGCACTGGTGGGATTGCCGGAAGATGTGTACGTGTCGCCGCTTAGCGTGGGGGGTGGGGGCACTCAGCTCTATTCGGTTTCGCTGTATTTACAGGAGTACGGTTCCGCCATTCCGCGCCTGTATTTGTTCGCGCCTTGGTGTCCGGCGTTGGGGTCGGTGGGGGCGATGTATTTCTTTCTGGCTAATCGCGATCCCGACCCGCGCTGGCGGTGGTTCGGCTGTTTAGGGGCGGCGGTGATGGTGGTGTCGTCGGTGTCGCGCTTGGCGATTATTGCGCTGCCCCTGGCCGCGATCGCCACTTGGTATCTCGTTAACATAGCGCGGCCTGCGGTATTGATGGCTTCGGCGTTTGGGAGCTTCGGTTTGGGAGCGATCGCGCCTTTGCTGACGAATGTGTTGGGGGCGTGGTGGCAGCAGTTTCGCTCCTTGCGAGCGGATTCCTCGAACGTGCGGGAAGCCATTAATCGGATCGGCCTCTATCGCTGGTGGAACGACGCGCCGATGTGGGGGCACGGTTTAGTCGCGCCGGGGTTATCCGTAACCCACGGGATGCCCATCGGCACCCACAACACCTGGATCGGTTTGTTATTTCGGCACGGCATCGTCGGCTGCACCCTCTTCACCATTCCGGCGGTGTGGAGTGCGGCGCACTTGCTTTTGCTGGCGCGAGATAAAGCAACAGCGCGGGTAGCGATCGCCGCTGGAGCGGTGTTGGTCATGTTCACCCTCAGCGAGACGATCGAGAGTTTGGCCTATCTGTACTGGCCGGGTTTAGTCATTTTCGGCATTGCATTTCGCGAGTCGATGCCAGCGGGCGATCGACCGCGTCTCTTATCCCACCAAACCTCTCCGCCTCAGCCGTCCCATCCGTGAAGCTGCCATGCGCCGTCGTCAGGTTGTGGCCATGCTCGTGGCATTGGGGGTTGGAGCGGCTAACCGACAGGTCGCGAACGGCTCCGACGGGGTTGATTCAGGATTACGAGGCGGGGCTTTGCCTGTTCGCGGGCAAAGCGACTACGTTTGGAGTTCGGTAGCTTTGGGGGGCGGCGGGTACGTCACGGGCGTTTACCTGCATCCGCGCGATCGCGACTCGATCTACATCAAAACCGACGTGGGGGGCGCGTATCGCTGGCTGCCCCGAGAACAGCGCTGGCTGCCGTTGACGAACTGGCTGCCGAGATCGCTGGCGAATCATTATGGCTGCGAATCGCTGGCGCTCGACCCTCAAAATCCAGATCTCGTCTATCTCGCGGCGGGAAAGTTCTTATTTCGCGACAACGGCACGATTTATAAATCTAGCGATCGCGGCTCCACCTGGACGAAGCTCGATCTCGATCTGCCGATGGGCGGCAACGAAGAGTTGCGCTGGGTAGGGGAACGGCTGGCAGTCGATCCCTTCGATTCGCGAGTTCTGCTTTTCGGCTCGCGCCGGGACGGACTGTGGCGATCGCGCGATGCCGGAGCGAACTGGCAGTCAGTCCCATTTCCTGGCAATGTTCAGTCCGATATCGGCATTACAGAAGTGGCGTTCGATCCGAATTTGACTGGACGGGTTTTCGCCATAGCCTACGGAGATGGGATCTACCGCTCGGACGATCGCGGATTGACCTGGCAGCGCCTCTCGGGCAGTCCGCGACGGGCGCACCGACTGGCGATCGCCTCCAGCCCCACGCCAATCCTTTACGCAACTCACGCTAAGGGAGTCGCTCGGTATCGCGATCGCGTCTGGACAGACATTACGCCCCCCGATCCGGCTACGCCTGCGTTTAATGCCCTAGCGATCGATCCCTTTGCCCCCGATCGCCTACTCGTGGTTTACGACCAGTATCACGATCGCGGGGATAACCGGCGCGTATTTTTGTCTGAAAACAGGGGAGAGAGCTGGCAGGCGATCGTGCCACAGGTCGATCTGCAAGTGCCCTGGTGGAACGAGGCCGCGTGGGCGGATGCGGCAGCGGCGATCGCCTTCGACCCGCACGTTCGCGATCGGGTTTGGCTGACGGACTGGTCGGGGGTGTGGCAGACGACGTCAATCGGAGAGGACTCGACGTGGCGCAATCTGTCGCGCGGACACGAGGAGTTGGTTACGTTTGCGTTGCTGTCTCTGCCGAGAGGAGCCGAGTTGCTCTGTGGAGTTGCAGACGCGGATGGATTTCGTCACGAATCCGATTTGGCACAGTATCCGCGTCGCTCATTTGGCGGCGAAGCTGGCCCTTGGTTTCAAGACACCTATAGCCTTGCAGCCTGCGAAACTGAACCCGAACGATTAGCGCGCGTAGGGGGCAATCGCTACAACTCCACCTTCGGCGGCGCGACCTCCGATGATGGCGGCAAGACTTGGCAAGCGTTCGCCGAATTCCCCACTGACAGAATGCCCCTGCGCGTCGCCGTATCCGCCAGCAATCCCGACCTGCTCGTGGTCACCCTCAGCCGAGGGACGGCGTTGCGATCGCCCGATCGCGGTCGTACTTGGACGGCGGTGCAAGGGCTGCCCCGAGGCGATCGCGGCCCCTGGTACTGGGCGCAGTCTCTCGCTGCGGACAAACAGCTCGGCAATACGTTTTACTACTACGCGCGGGGCACACTGTATCGCAGCGACGATGGGGGAAACTCTTTTGCGATTGCGAATACCTCCCTACCCGCAGCCAATTGGCACGCGATCGAGACAACTCCCGGACGCGCTGGCGAACTGTGGCTGAGTTTGGGTGATGCGGGATTGCTCTGCTCGGGCGATCGCGGCAGTACGTTCGAGCCGATCCGCAGCGTCAAGCGCGCTCATCTCTTCGCGATCGCGCCTCGCTCTGATGGACGAGTGTTCCTGTACGTCTACGGCGAGATTGCCGGGATGGAAGCCGGGATTTTCCGCTCGGGCGATCGCGGGCGGACGTGGCAGGCGATCGACGCTCCCCGTCTGCCGATTGGCAACGAACCCAACGTCATGATTGCCAGCCGCCAGCGCCCGGATGTAGTTTTCATCGGTACGGGGGGCAGCGGCATTTACTACGGCAAACTCGCGTTCCGCTAGCCCCCCAAAAACATTTCGGCAATGCGAGGGTTATTCAGCAAATTCTGTCCCGTATCTTCAAAGCGATTCTGTCCGGTTGCCAATACGTAGCCGCGATGGGCGATCGCTAAGGCTTGCTTCGCGTTTTGTTCCACCATCAACACGCTCGTTCCGTGCTGATTGATATCGCGCACGATGTGAAAGATTTGCTCGGCGTAGAGCGGCGACAGTCCAGCCGTGGGTTCGTCTAGCAGTAGTAATTTGGGCTCCAGCATCAAGGCGCGACCCATCGCCACCATCTGCCGCTGACCGCCCGAGAGCGTCCCTGCGGCTTGATGGCGTTTTTGGCGCAGATCGGGGAACAGGTCGTAAACGCGATCGCGCTGCTCTTGGAAATTTCCCCGCCGAATGAACGCCCCCATGTCCAAGTTCTCTTGTACTGTCAGCGTCGGAAATACGTTGTCGGTTTGG
The DNA here is from genome assembly GCA_039818705.1 of Cyanobacteria bacterium J06639_1. Taxonomy (GTDB): domain Bacteria; phylum Cyanobacteriota; class Cyanobacteriia; order Thermostichales; family PCC-7336; genus JBCBTL01. The sequence goes on along the minus strand of JBCBTL010000019.1, from coordinate 8,358 downwards.
GGGACGAATCCGATGCCCTGTCGCACGATCGCCGCCGGACGCAACCGCGCGATATCGCGATCGCCGAACCAAATTTCCCCTAGTCGTATCGTGGCTAAGCCGAAAAGCGCCTTCAATACGGTGGACTTGCCCGCCCCATTCGGCCCGATGATGACGACAATTTCGCGACCGGCCACGGTCATATCGACACCGTGCAAAATATCGCCACCGCCGTAGCCGCCGTGCAATCCTCGAATGGTCAGCAAGGAAGAAGAAGGTGGATTCATCACGCCTCGTCGGATGCAGTCGTCTCACATTGGCTGCTTCCCCGCAATCGTACTGCCTCTGGCGCGATCGCCCGCAGGTGCTCACATCCCGAATCGAGCAGGCAGCTCGGTCAGCACCGCACGGGCTGTTGCGTTTGCACCAGCGTTTCGAGCAGGTCTGCAGCTCGCTCGTCCGACTGACACGCTTGAATGTCTTGTTGCAAGCGTTGGGCGTTATCGCGATAAGAAGTGTGACTGAGGATGCGGGCGTTCGCTTGCTTGAGTTGGGCGGGGGTTGGAGTTTGGGTTTTCAAATCGATACCAGCGCCAGAGCGCGCCAGTCGCGCGCAGACCTCAGGCTTGTCTTCCGACTTCCCCGCAGCGACTATAGGAATCCCGCGCGCAAGAGCCATCTGAATGCCGTTGAAGCCGCCATTGGTGACCATGACATCAACGTGGGGCAGCAGCGCGTGGTGAGGAATGAACCGCTCGACGCGGGCGTTGGCGGGAATCGAGAAATCTCCCAAACTCTCAGCCGGATCGTTCACAGTTGTGGCCACGACCAAAACGTCTTCGTCGGCTAGGGCTTGCATCGTCGGTACGAGTAAGTCCCGTGCGTTTAGCGCAACCGTCCCTTGCGTGACATGGACGACTGACTTCGCTCGCGCCATATCGTCCCACCACGAGGGCGGCGAGAATTCGAGCAATGACTCCGAGATTGACGGGCCGATGAAGTGAACTTGAGGCGGGAGATCGCTACGTGGATACTCGAACCCAGCCGTAACACCTGCCATGTAGAGGTAGGGAGACACCAGATCGAACACGCCCGCGCGCGTGGGCGGCAGCGAAAACTGCGATCGCGCCTGGTTAATGCGAGCGTAGATGTCCCGAAACGCGACGTTACGCATCAGCCAGTGCAGCGTGGTATTCCGCAAGCGACCGAGCCAGGAAGCACTCGGCGGCATTCCCAATCCGAACGGAGCCGTATCTCGACTGGGAAACGTCATCACGGAAATCCCGAGCTGTGCCCAAGGTATCTCTGCGATTTCGCTCGCCCAGGCTGCTGCCATAAAGAATGAATCGACGACAAATGCATCGGCGGGAAACTGCTGCAAGATGTGGAGTAAATCTTGCGTATTGCCGATCGCTGCCTCTACGAAAAAATGCGCTAGGTCGAATTTGAGCTGCGCTAGTCCTTTCAGTGACTGTCGCCGTTCGACCCACTCGGTTGGAACGTTTTCGACGATGGAATAATCGAGAGCGTTTTCCATCGCGGCAAATCGAGCGCCCGTTCGTTCGATGCGAGATTGAAAGGCTTGCCCCGAGTACCACCACACGTCATGACCGCGATCCACCAGCATTTTGGCCACGGGCAACATGGGCGTGACATGTCCGACGATGGGAATAGTTGCCAGTAAAAAACGTGCCATGGCGTACTCGCCCAACGAAACCATCGAGACTCTTGCCCCCGCGCAGAATACCAAAGTTTTCTCGCAGACAGAAGTACCAGTCTCGCGTGACACATTGCTTGCTAGTCAAAACTATGGCCAAAACACGATCGCCATTACTCAACATATTGATGGCGGATCGTTGCGCGCTTGCAAACTGAAATCGCTCCCGAAAGGTTCCGAGAGCGATCGCTATCTACTGCAACCGTCTGGCTGTTCGGGACGTTTTAGCTCTCCAGGCTCAGTCAAACCAGGGCAAAGCTACTGGTATCGAGCCCCCCAATGGCAATGTCCGTTAGAGCTGCGATCGCCTGACCGCCTACCCCAACTACTGCATCTCGACCGTCTTGACTCAGCTCCACATCGGCAAAGGTCAGCCCCAAACCGCCGAGACCTAACACGTCCGTACCTAGCTCGAAGTCAGTAATCGTGTTGATGCCGAGGGGGAGTTCGCCGTTGGCAATCCAGAACTGGTCGGAGCCTAAACCGCCCGTGAGGATGTTATTGCCGCTGTCGGTGACAAAAATGCGGTCGTCGCCGTCACCCGCAATCGCGCGATCGCCCTCTCCCAGGAAGAACGTGTCGTTGCCTTCTTCGCCGTACAGACGGTTGCCGCCACTGCCAGCGGAGGAATCCAGCAGATCGTCGTCTTCGCCACCGAACAGGCGATCGCCTTCGCCTGCAAACAGTTCGTCGTTGCCTTCTTCGCCGTAGAGACGATTGCCAGTGCCGACGGAAGATTCCAAGGTGTCGTCGCCACGACCGCCCATGATGCGATCGCCCCGACCAGCCGTTAGCTCGTCGCTGTCACTGCCGCCGAAAATGCGATTGTTGCCGAAGAATCCGGTGCTGGCATCCACCAAGTCCTCGCCTGCCCCTGCAAACACGAGGTCTTGACTGCCGTCGAAGATGGGCGAGATGGCCGCGTCGATTTCGTCATCTCCCTCGCTGCCGAAGCTGGGTTCGGGCGGGAGGATGGGATTGACGGCAAACTGACTGACGATAAAGGGAGTGGTGTTGGAGACAATCGCTTCCGGGTCAGCCAGCACGTCGGCTTCGGTATAGGAGTCGATGCCGAAGGTGGTGACGACGAGTTCCTGCGTGACGGGGTCGATATCCAGTTCCGTCCAACTGTAAGTGTGGGCGGAGAGGTAGTCTCCCTGCAGCAGCGTGGCATCGATCAGACCTTCCGCCTCGGGGAGGTTGTTGTCCAAACCGACGGGGTCGTAGCCGAATAGTTCAGTTTGACCGTTGACCAGTTGCTCGACAAAATCATCCCTATCGTTGACGACATCATCGGCATCCGGGGCGATGGGGAGCGCGTTGTAGAAGGCCAGCTCTTCAGGGCTGATAAATCCAGCGGCGGCGGAAAGGGCTGCCACGTTGGGACCGAAGCGACCGTCCGAGAAGGCGACGGGGCCAGTGACGATCTCGAAGGCGTTCGTGGCGATTTGCTCTTGGCCGGGGGCGGCTTGGTAGGTGAGGTTGTTGACGATGGTGCCGTGGAAGTCGCCTGCCATGAAGACGACGTTATCGATGCCGTTTTGGTCGATAAAGCCGAGCAGTTCCGCCCGCTCAGCAGCGTAGCCCTCGAAACGGTCTTCCGCGTTGACGACGCCGAAGTTTTGAATCGGCTCGGGAATGACGACGAACTTCCAGGTGGTGCCGTTTTCCTGAGCGTCCAGCAGGTCGCCCTTCAGCAGTTCCAGTTGCGGCTTGCCCAACAGTGTGCGGGTGGGGTCGAAGGTTTCCGCGATGAAGGGGACTGGGTTTGCCAGATCTACTGGTTCGAGCTGGTCGTCGCGGAAGGAGCGGCTGTCGAGGACGAAGATCGAAGCGTCGCTGCCGTAGTCGTTAGCGCGGTAAAGCTTGCGCTCGCCGTCAGTGCGATCGTCTTCGGGGGTGTCGTAAAACTCGTCGCGCAGCGGGTGGTATTCCTGATACGCCTGAAGCGCGTCTTCGTAGACTTGGGTGTCGTTGACGAACTCGACATCGTCGGTGAACAGCGGGTCGGGGGACGAACCGATGTCGGGAGCGTCGGGGGACTCACCGGGGGCAGCGCCTCCAGCAAAGTTATCCACGACTTCGTGATCGTCGATGGTCGCCAGGATTGAAGTTGTGGCGTACAGGTCGGACGTGGCGCTGAGGCCGAAGCGGGGGCTGAGGACTTCGCTGTGTTTGGCGCGGAATTGCTCTAGCGTTCTCGATTGAGTTTCGCCGGGAGTGGCGGGAGTTTCCGAGTCGGCGTAGATGGTGTCGCCGAGTTTGACGAAGAAATCTAGCTCGCTTTCAGCAGCGGAACTCAGAATCGGATGGGGTGGGGCTTGCTGCCAGTCGCCCGTGATGCCGAAGGTGAGACCAGTGCGATCGCCCTCCGCGGCTGCCGTGACGAACCGACCTACTTCGATATCGCCAGCCGCGTCGATCGCCCGATAGAAATACTCTGTCCCAGCATTCAGGTCGTCGATTTCGACTTTGACGGGCTGGTTGATGTCGGTGACGGTGGCGGTGGCGGTTCCGGCGATCGCCCTGAAGTCTTCACGGGTGGAATACTCGAACGTCACTTCTCCCGTAAAGGTGCTGCGCGCCCACAGCACGGCAGAATCGCGGGTTACGTCGCCGCTGGCAACGCCGTTGACCAGCGATTGCGCCTGCGGATCGCGCGGGTCGAAGCTGGTGGTGTCGATATCTAGCGGGACGGGGAAAGCGTTCGCAACGCCGTCCCACGGCACGATTTTGAAGTTGGTGCTGTTGTTCTCCAGTTCTTCTTCGTCCGGCACCGCATTCTGCGGGTCGTTGGCTCCGTCTTGCAGGAATAATGCGCCGTTGGGGAACGCATCGCCTAGCGGCACGTTGATGACATCGAGGCCGTCGCTTTCGTTCACCTGGTCGATCGCGCCGTTGTCGCCCACCACGAAGCTGCCCAAATATTCGTTCGGCCCTTCCCGCGCGAACACGGCGTAGGACGAGTCGCCTTGGCTGTTGGCGATCAGGTAGCCCGTACCGTCCGCGCCGTAGTAGATGCTCAACCCTTCGATGTCGGGGACGAGGAAGTCTTCGTCGATGGACTGCACCAGCGAAAATTCGTCGCCGCCGTCAGGCTCGGCAGAGTATTTGAGAATGCCGACCTCTTCTTCCAGCGAGACGTAGAGAAGACCCAGCTCGCGATCGACCACCAATCCTTCGGCCTGGGAATCTGCTGCATCGCCGGTGGGAGTCGGTAAGTCGATAGTGCGGACGACGATCGCGTCGATCGCCAATCCGTCAGCAGTCTCTTGAGGCAGCAGCTCCAACTGTGCAACTTGGTTGCCATCCGCTTGCGTCACGAATGCGAACGTGCGACCGGATTTCGGACTGGTGTAAGTGGCGAGTCCGTAAGCCGTGGCTTCGCCATCGTCCACGCCAAAAATCGAGAAGGCTTCATCTTGGAGGGCTGGAGCGGTAATGTCGCTCAGTTCGCCCGTGGCAGAGTCGATCTCGAAGATGGCGAGGGTGTCGTTGGCGCGATCGCTGACTACCGCCAAATCGCTGCCTGCAAAGCCGTAAACGATGTCCACGTTGTTGTAGCGATCGCTGCCAAACTCCTCAGGAGCGATGACCTGCAAGACGTTTCCGGCTAAGTCAAACGTCGCCAAGCCACCGTCCTTAAGCGTGCCGTAGAAAACGCTCTGGCTGGCATCGTCAGGATTGACCCAAATGGCGGGATCGTCTGAGTCTCCGAGGAGCGCCTCGCCTTCAAAATCGCCGTCGTCAACCGTAAATGGGGTTTCAACTACGGGCTGCGCTGCTGGCGTCGATTCGATATCCAGTCCCAGCGCGACGAACTGAGTCGTTTGCGCGTCGTTGAAGTTGTTATCGCTGGCGAAGATAACGCTTTGCCGTCCGTCCTCTAGCTGGGGGCCGAAGGACATCGCTTCGATGTTATCGGGGGTGACGCCTAAATCGGCGAAGTCTACCAACAGCCGCTTGCTGACTGCCGGATCGATTTCAAACGGCACGCCATTGGCATCGTCGAACAGCGAATCGGCGGAGCTGACATCCAGCGCCCCTTGCGTCTGAATCTCGAACAGTTTGATGGTGTTGCCCACCCCGACCGCAAACGATCGCTCCAGCGCCAGCAACGTGCCGTTGTTGTCGATCGCCAGCAATTCCACCAGCCCGTTATCTGCAAAGCTATCAATCGGATTGGGAGGTCCGGGAATCGGCTCGACCTCGTAGACGAACTCGCTGACGGGCTGACCTGTCGCGAGGTCGTACTTGATGATGCGCGAGAGGCTTTGATTGTCGAGGCCAGAGCGATCGCCATCTTGGAACAGAGCATTCTCCGTCGCCGCGAACAGGAAACGACCGTCGGGAGAAATCGTCAGACTTTCAAACGCTTGGTTGTTGCGAATGCCGCTGCTCGAATCAGCAGTAGGTAGAAACTTATCGGGGACGGGCAGCTCGCTAAACTGTTCGCCTCCGAGCGAAAACCCGTTGACGAAAGGATTCAACAGGTTATTTGCATCTCCTTCGGAGGAGATGAACAGACTGCCGTTATTTCTAAGAGCGATACCTTCCGGGTCGATGCCGCCTTCGGGGAACGGATTGCCCTCGGCATCGGTAAGGGTCGTCACTTCCAAAAACGTCACGTCGCCCGCATCCAAACTGCCATCGCTGAGGTCGATGCTGGCGGTGTAGAAGCGAGCAGGAGCATTTTGACTGCGATCGTCCGACAGCGCGTAGTAAACGCCATTCGCTGCGTCATAAGCCAAACCGGAAATGCCGCCCAGCTCGGTTTCGGCAACAATCGTCCCGGTTTCAAAAGTAACGACCTCGCCCAGCAGCTCCACGTCGGCAACAGACTTGCGGCTGATGTCTTCCGGTAAAGCCGTCACTTCAACATCGGCAAACACCAAACGATGATCGGAGCTGGAGGGTGGGAAATCAGTCGTCAAGCGAAATAGAGGGTCTTCGTCTGTCGGCCAGAACACCCCGGCATCAATGATTTCTGTATTGACGGATGGCAGCACGTAATCGACCCGAACGTTGCCGGGGCCGCCGAAGTTTTCTTCGGCAAAATCGGCGGTATCAAAGGCTGGATCGCCCGTTTGGGTGGCGTTGTTGAGACCCTGGCGATCGCTTGCATCCACTCCGCCTTCACTGGCGGGCGTGACGCTGGTATTGACCAGCGGATTGTCGAGAATCTGCAAAATTGCATTGTCGGTGCTGTCGCCATCGAACGGGTCTGCATTCTGGTCGCCCATGATGACGAAGCGCTCTCCTTCAGCTAGTCCGCCGAAAGTGCCGCTGTCGTCGTAGATGTAGCCGTTCGCTCCAGGCGTGATGTAGTCCGACCAAAAGCGAATTTCATCGTGATTGCGCGTGCCGTTGCGGTCTTCGGGGCCGTCGAACACGGGTGGCGTGGGGTGACTGGCTAAGACGTGGACGATCTCGCCATCCACATTGATCGGCACGTCCCAGTGATTTTTAGAGGACAGCCGGAAGACTTCTAGTTCTTCCTCGGAATACCAGTCGTTGGGTTCGGGGGTGTCGGGATCGTCCGGCAGTAGTGCGTCGGGCATGTCCTTCCACAAAAACTCTTGGAAGGTGCGAACGTTGTCCGTATCGATTTCGTACTTCGAGAACAGCGCCATTCCGAACTGTCCGGGGAAAAATCCGAACCCGAAAGCATCGTTCGGGCCGTCGGTGGTGCCGTCATTATCGAAATCTTCGCCGGACGGAATGCCCGTATTCGATGGCGCGATGTAGACGAAAGGATAGTCAACCGCATCGGCTCCGTTTTGGCCGACTGATAGGTAATTTTGCTGAAAGAGTTCGGCAGCCTCGCCCTCTGCATCGAAATCGAACTCATTAATCAGAACGACATCTGGGTTCGTCCGCTGAATAATTTCCGCAACGTTTTGAGCCTGTTCGTTGTCGGGTGTCGATAAATCGGTAACGAGCTGGCCTTCACTACCGCGATTGAGCGAAGCGTTAAATGAAGCAAACCGAACCTCGGACATTAGAACCCCCCAGACAACATCGGCCAGTCACGTCTTCAATCGCCGCTTCGCGCGAACCCAACTGTCAGCCGCACGACAGAACCACCCGCGAGCAGCTCGAAAGCACGAGTGCAGCAGGCTCGAACAGGCGTAAATGACGCTCCTCAATGTACCTGGATACCCCGCAGAGCAACACTTAAAATCTGGTAATCAAACGAGCGCGTTTCGGTTAACCGAGCATTAAATTCGGCACGCGATCGCGCCCAAAAGTCCCTAACGTAAATAGTGTTTGAGCGTGACGCCCTTCACTTTTTTGAACGTGCGAGTGAAGTGAGATCGATCGGAGAAACCGAAGTCGTGGGCGATTTGCAAGATGCTTTGGTCACGCTGCCGCAAGGCGATCGCTGCCCGTTCGACCCGACGTTTGACCCCGTACTGATGGGGGCTGAGGCCGAAGGCTTGTTTGAAGAGTCTAGAGAAATGAAACTTACTCAGTCCCGCGATCGCGGCCAGCTCGTCCAAACTCAAATCTTCAGTTAAAGAGGCTTCAATGAAGTCGATGACTTGCCCTAGCTGTTTCCCACTGGTTCCGGGAAGGCAATCGCGGCGTGCTACCGAGCAAACGGCATCGGGTGGCGAGCAAGCCAAGCGGCAAGACCAGTTACATTGAGCGGCTCAACT
>JBCBTL010000018.1:0-12705 GCA_039818705.1 Cyanobacteria bacterium J06639_1 | reverse complement strand
TGCGCTGCGATCGCGCTTGTAAGTCAGCAATGGCGGGCATGTCGCCATCGCCAAACAGTCCCGACCACTGCTGTTGCAGCCGCTCGGCCCGCGCGCGCTCCTGCTCGGCTAGTGCTGTGGAGGCGCTCAGGGCCTCTTCGCGCGATCGGAGCACGCGCGCCACGTCCAGCGCGCATCCCGTCTGTGCCGCCAGACAGCTAGCCATGTCGAGATCGATCGCCGACCACTCGCGATCGGTACGCTGGTGACGCGCGTGCAGGACTCCGAACAGCGTGTTCTGACCCAATACGGGGACGAACAGAGATGCGGCATCGAGGGTCTGTTCCGCAATTAACTCAGCCAGCGGGCGCGATCGCGCGATCGGGTGTCCGGCGCGCAGGGTATCGAGATCGGACTCGGACAGGCTCGCGGCTGGGGATGGAAGCTGGGAGGCAGAGGCTGCAGAGTTGCCATCCACGCTGACGATGCGGCTCTCCCCCGCAGCGTCGAACGCGATCGCGGCTACGTGCTCTGCGGCGATCGCTTGCTGGAATGCTTGCGTGGCTCGGGTGAAAATGGCGGTCTCGTCGCGCAAGCCGTGCAGTTGCTTGGGCAAGTCCGCGATGCTAGCCGCGCGCTCCGACTGACGCTCAGCGGCATGAAGGTGTTCGGCAAAACTGAGGGCTAATCCAACCCGAGCGCTGATTTGCCCGAGTAAATCGATTTCGGTGGCATCCCAGTGGCGTGGGTTGTCGCACTGATGCACGATCAGCAGTCCGTACAGGCGATCGCCCTGCATTAACGGTCCGACCAAATTCGCCTTCACCGCGAATCGCTCCAGCAACCCGATATGGCAATCAGTCAGCCCCGCATTGTAAATGTTGTGAATGGCCAAAATGCGCCCGCGACGGTAGCGATCGGCATAGCCTTCGTTGAAGCACGGGTCGTGGACTGTGGCTCGCAGCGCCTTGGGATACCCCGAGGCCACCGATTCCGCTACGAACGTGCCTTCTCCCGTTTCGTCAAAGCAAAACACGCTGGTGCGATCGGCTTCCAACAAATTCCGCACCGTCTTCACCGTGATGTTCAGAATGTCTGCGGTGCTGGTGGCGTGGCGCAGGCGATGTTCGATCGCCGCGATCGCCGCTGACTGCTCGGCACGGGTCTCCTGCTGCCACAGCAGCTCGGGTAAACGATTGGCGATCGAGTCGGCATCCGCTTGCATCTGTTGCACTTCGTCGCCGATCGAGTCAGCATCGCCCTCTAAGTTCAAGCGTTTGGCCGTACCTCGCGTCGTTTTAGCGACCCGCGCAACGGGGTCGAGCTGCGTCCGGGCGATCGCCGCCGCCGCCGCGCCCGCCGCGATCGCCCACGCCCCCGTACCGACTGATAACCAGGCGAGCCCAGAACGCTGGCGATTCAAAGTACGGGCGAGCAGCGTTTGCACAGCCGGGGTTTCCCGCTCTGCCGTTTCAAGTGCGGGCAACAAGCGACTCCCCAGACCGTACACCGCCGTTCCCACGACCAGAACGGGCAGCGCTCCTGCCGCAAAGGCCGTCATCATCGCTCGCTGTCGCCAGCTCAGCCGCTTGCGGGAGGGCGACGGCGCATCCGCCCGAAAGGCCGCCAGGGGATCGGACTCGTCGGTTGCGCTTAGCGATCGAGAGAAGTCGCTTGCCTTTGGGGTGGAACTAGAACCGTTGCGAGACGGCTCGTCAAGCATCGGAGTCGGTGAAGGCTGAGTCACAGGAGCGGCCTCGCAGGAACGAACGGATATCAAACAGTGAGAGAGCTAAGCACGAGCCCAGCCGCAGGACAGCGTTATCTCGTCTTGACAAAAAGAATGCGAGCTGTTTGCCCCTAATCTTACCAAGGATGAAGTTGTGTGTAGCACTCGATCTCGCATTTTCACTGATATGGCGCGGAGACGACAGGGAGATCCACGAGATGCAACGCGCAAGACTACCGAATCGCGACAAATCCTGCCTCGGTCACGAGGTGCTGACCGCGATCGGAGAGGATAAATTCAGCAAAGGTCTTGCCTGCCCGTTCTGCTTCGACCGTGCGATCGCCGATCACGAGGTATAAATTCCGCGTCAGCGGATACTCCCCCGAGCGGATTGCGGCGAGGTCGAGGCGATCGCGCTGGGTCGGACACGTTTCAGGCGCGACGGGTGGCTGTTGCGCGGGATGCACCCACTGACTACCTTCGCGCCCGATGGGTATGGCTTTGACCCCGCACTGCGGAACGACCACCGGAGCAGAAGCGTAATAGATTCCCCCTGGCTCGTCGCGCAGATTTTGTAGTGCCTGGGTGGTAGTGGGCACGAGCCGTACGTGGGTGCTCAGCGGCCTGTCGCCGAGGATATCTTCTACGAAAAAGCTGACCGTGCCTCCGACGCTGGTCGGGCGCGAAAACGGCACGATCTTGCGGTCGGGGCCCCCCACCTGCTGCCAATTGCGCACGCGACCGCTGTAAATATCTCGCATCTGCGCGATCGTCAGCCCCTCGATGTCTAAATCGGGATGCACCACAACGGCAATGCCGTCGATCGCCACCCGAATTTCACTCAACTGCACCTCGCTCGCTCGGGCGAGATCGTAGTCTTCCGCGCCGAGTGGATGGGAGGTTTGCGCGAAGGTGAGGTCGTCTTCAATCAACATCCGAACCCCAACGCGGGAGCCTGGTGGCGCGATCGCGGGCTGAACGTAGCGCAGTTCAAAGCCAGGATGAACCTCCGCTAACGCTGCCTCTAACTGCGGTCGCAGTGGAGCCCAAGCCGTACTGCCGCCATAGTTAAACAAACCGCTAACCTCGGTAGATTCAACCGGATCGACCTGGCCGATCGCTGCGCGGCTGGAGACTCGCGTCAGCGGTCGAACGAGCTGCCACAGCCCGTAGCCGATCGAGCCAAATGCCCAGACAGTCGGCAGCGCGATCACCAGTCCCCATCTCAACCGTTGCGATAACGCCATTACTTCATGCGAATGCGATCTAGAAAATATTATACATAAATTTTCGGAATGTTGCAGTCAGTTCGATACGTCTAGCGTCGTGTTACTTAGCGAGCGTAGGCGGGTTCGTTCCCCGGAGTCCATTTGATGTTGCAGCCAATGCTGGGCTGTTGAGTGGGATTCACTGCCGTGCCTGCGAGCAAAGCGTCGATCGCCTCCCGCACGTCGCGTCCGGTTACGGGCAGGCCGTTGCTAGGGCGGCTGTCGTCGAGTTGGCCTCGGTAAGCGAGGTGGCGATCGCGATCGAACACGAAGAAATCAGGCGTGCAGGCAGCGGTGTAAGCCTTAGCCACCGCCTGAGTTTCGTCAAAGCAAACCGGGAATGAAAATCCCAGCTCGGTTGCCATGGCTTTGAGATTGGTCGGGCTGTCTGCAGGGTGCGTGGTGATGTCATTTGCGCTGACGAACGCGATGCCGACGCTGCGATCGGCATAGTCGCGACCGATGGCGGCTAACTCAGCCTGAACGTGTTTGACGAACGGGCAATGCTGGCAACCGAAGACGATCAGCAGGACTTGGCGATCGCCGAACGTCTCCAGCGATACGGACTGCCCCGTGACGACATCGGGCAGTTGGAAGTTCGGGGCGGGGGTGCCGAGGGCGAGCATGGTGGACGGAGTAAGAGCCATAGCGGAAAACTCGCAGGTAGAGCGGTAAAAAGGTGGGAAAACCCTGTAGGGGCGATCTCGATCGGCTGCAGAACGGGGCTGTCTCGCACGCCGCATCAGGCGCATTTTAGATCGAGGTGGCCTCAATCGAACGGGCAGCAGTTTCGAGCGAGATCCGGGCTTGGCAAGGTGGGTGGCGAGCCGCGGTGGCTGTATTTGCCGCCACATCGAGTGCGGTTATCCGTCTGAGATTGCGAAATGTAACGTGCATACTGAGAACAGGGATATCGCGCACTGAGAACCCTACTTTTGGGCTATTGCAGACCCTTTGCGCACCGTTTCGTTACGAGGGCGATCGCCACCATGAGCATTCAAGACAAGCCGCGCGTGCCGCGCAACCGTCGCATTGGCAATATATTATTTTTGCTCGCAGGGGTTTTTCTGCTCGTCAATACATTTTTGCCCAGCGTGCTGGGGCCGTCGATTCCGCAGGTTCCTTATAGTTACTTCATCGACAAAGTAGAAGATGGCGACGTGGCGCGCGTCCAGGTCGGCCAGAATGAAATTCGTTTTCAAGTCACTAGTCCCGATGCTGAGGGCACGCCGTCTGTGTTCAGCACGACCCCAATCTTCGATCTCGAATTGCCTAAGCGGCTGGAAGAGAAAGGGGTTGAATTTGCGGCAGCACCGCCTCCGAAAAATCGCTGGATTTCTAGCTTGCTGAGTTGGGTCATTCCGCCGTTAATCTTTGTTGCAATTTGGCAGTTCTTCTTGGGTGGCGGCTTAGGCGGTGGCATCGGCGGTCGCACGGCTTTATCGATCAACAAGAGCAAAGCCCGCGTCTACGTTCAAGACGAGGCGACGAAGGTGACATTTGCGGATGTTGCTGGCGTAGAAGAGGCCAAAACCGAACTGCAAGAAATCGTCGAATTCTTAAAAACGCCGGGACGGTTTACGCAGTTGGGCGCGCGCATTCCCAAGGGAGTTTTGCTGGTCGGCCCTCCCGGTACGGGTAAAACCTTGATGGCAAAGGCCGTCGCGGGCGAAGCGGGCGTGCCGTTCTTCAGTATTTCCGGCTCGGAATTCGTGGAGCTTTTCGTTGGGGCGGGTGCGGCGCGAGTGCGCGACCTGTTCGAGCAAGCGAAGAAAAAAGCTCCCTGCATTATCTTCATCGACGAGCTAGACGCGATCGGTAAATCCCGCGCTACGGGTGGGTTCGTTGGCGGTAATGACGAGCGCGAGCAGACTCTGAATCAGCTTCTAACCGAGATGGACGGCTTTGCCGCAGGCGATGCCACCGTCATTGTGCTGGCGGCCACCAACCGTCCCGAAAGTCTCGACCCTGCACTGTTGCGCCCGGGTCGCTTCGATCGCCAGGTGCTCGTCGATCGCCCTGACAAAGCCGGTCGCCTAGAAATTTTGCGCATTTACGCCCGCAACGTCGCCCTCGGCGACGAGATCGACCTAGAGGCGATCGCCACGCGCACGCCGGGATTTGCCGGAGCGGATTTGTCTAATTTGGTGAACGAGGCCGCACTGCTGGCCGCTCGCGCCCGCCGCTCGCAGGTGGCTCAAGCGGACTTTAACGAGGCGATCGAGCGCGTGGTGGCGGGATTGGAGAAAAAGAGTCGCGTCCTCAGCGAAACCGAGAAGAAAATCGTGGCTTATCACGAGGTCGGCCACGCTTTGGTAGGAACGCTGATGCCCGGAGGCAGCAAGGTCTCGAAAATCTCGATCGTGCCGCGCGGCATGGCCGCTCTGGGTTACACGTTGCAGTTGCCTACTGAAGATCGCTTTTTGCTGAATGAAGACGAGCTTCGCGGACAAATTGCGACGCTGTTGGGCGGTCGGTCTGCGGAAGAAATCGTCTTCGGCAACGTCACCACCGGCGCAGCCAACGACCTCCAGCGTGCCACCGACTTGGCCGAGCAAATGGTTACCTCCTACGGCATGAGTGAGGTTTTGGGGCCATTGGCCTACAAGCAGGGTCAGCAGAATACGTTCCTGGGGGAGAGCAATAATCCTCGCCGCATGGTGAGCGACCAAACGGCTCAGGCCATCGATCGCGAGGTCAAAGACATCGTGGAGGAAGCTCATCAGCAAGCGCTGAATATCTTGCAGAACAATCGGGAGTTGCTGGAGGCGATCGCCCAAAAGATTCTGGAAACTGAGGTGATCGAGGGCGACCTGCTGCAAGAGCTACTAGGCCAAGCTCACGCGCCTCAAGAAACAGCCACGCACGCTGAACCTGTAGCTGTCTAAAAACCCCTTTTCTCAAGCTACTTCAAGTCCCTTGCCCGTACTGGGTGAGGGACTTGCTCGTATTTCTGACATCGATTTTCCGACATCGCTGATAGTGATGCTGGCTCTATCAACTCGGTACAGACCAAACTAAGGACAATAAAGAGGCGCAACCAGCCAGAGCTATCTGAGTTGAGCGTCTAACAAATCAAGGTAGTGGTCGAGCTATGGAGCGATCGCCTTCAACCCATTCGCGATCGCCTCAACCATGCGATCGCTTTCCTCCCGAGTCAAAATCAACGGCGGAGCCAAAATCAAGACGTTGGTAAAGCTCGGAATCGTGTTCGTATTGCGCCCGACGATGACTCCAGCTTCCGAGCAATGTTTGGTGATGGCAATGACTTTGGGAGACGGTAGCGGGGTTTTGGTATCGCGATCGCTCACCAATTCGATGCCGATTAACAACCCTTTGCCCCGAATGTCGCCGACCCAAGGATGACTGCCGATGGACTGGTGCAAGCGATCGAGTAAATACGCTCCGGTTTCAGCCGCGCGATCGTCGAGGTGTTCGCGATCGAGGATGGCAATGTTTTCGAGGGCAACGGCAGCCGCGACGGGATGGCCGCCGTAGGTCGTGAGGTGACGGAAATGCGAGTCGCCGAGCGGGTCGTCATCGAGAAAGGCTTCAAAAATATGCTGTTTGGCAACGGTTGCGGCGAGGGGCATGTAGCCGCTGGTGATGCCTTTGGCGAAGGTGATGATATCGGGCTGGACGTTCCAGTGATGGTGGCCGAAGCGTTTGCCCGTGCGTCCGAAGCCGTTGACTACTTCGTCGTAGATGAGCAGGATGCCGTAGGTGTCGCAGAGCGATCGCACTCCCGCCAAATAGTCATCCGGTGGGACGAGTACGCCGCCGCCAGAAATGACGGGTTCGACGATAATCGCGGCGATGCTTTGCGCGCCTTCGTGCAGAATGGTGTGTTCGAGATCGCGGATTAGATCCTGGCTGTAGGAAGATTCAGAGCGATCGCCGCCAAACCGATAGTAATAAGGCGGTGGGACGTGCAAAAAACCGGGCACGAGCGGCTCGAATTTGAGCTTGCGTTCGGCCTGGGCAGTGGCGCTCAGCGCTCCCATTGTGTGGCCGTGGTAGCCCCGGTAGCGAGAAATAATTTTGTAGCGCGGCCCCGATCCAGATGGTTGCGTTTGGGCGTGATATTGCCGCGCCATTTTGAAGGCGGTTTCGTTGGCTTCGGAGCCGCTAGTGCAGAAGAAAACTTTGCCGGGGTAGTCCAGCATTTCAATCAGCTTGTGAGCCAGACGAATGGCAGGTTCGTGCGTGGCCGAGAGCGGGTAGTAGGCCAGCTCGGTCATGTGTCGGTAGGCCACGTCTGCTAACTCTTGCCGTCCGTAGCCGACGTTGACGCACCACAACCCCGAAAGTCCGTCGAGATAGTCTTTGCCGTTGGCATCGGTGACCGTGCTGCTCGCGCCTCGGGCGATGCGTTTGGGCGGTTTCGTCGCAAAGCCGCGATGCTGCACCATCGGGTGCCAGAGGGAATCTAATCCCATTTGCGTGAGATCGGCTGGCGGTGCGGAAGCCGCAGGGGAGGGAATGCTGGCCGTCACGATCGCGCTCCTATCGTCGAGCTTTAATTCATCGAGCCTCAAGTTTAAGACACGAGGCCGTGGAGTACGGGACAAAGTGCGAGTAGCTAGCTGTTGGTGAAGAGCAATTCCATGCTGTCGCCCCGAAAGCGAGTCACGCCGTATTCGACCACCGTGCCGTCGCGATCGCAGTTAATCGACTCCACCAGCAAAATCGGAGAGTTCAGCGGTACGCCTAGAATGCGAGCGTCGTTGGGTTTGACCGTCCGCGCCGACACGCACGTGCTGCGGCGGATGTGGTCGCAGTCGTATTCCTCCCGCAGCAGCTTGGAGAGGGATTTCATGTTTTGGGCGCGCTCGACCAGATCGGGAAAGCGATCGCTCGGGAAATAGCCGTTCGTTACGTCGATGGGCTGACCGTCGGCCAATCCAATTCGCTCGATGACCACGGCACTCGCGCCGACGGGGAGATTGAGATTGCGGGCGACGGCTCCTTCGACGGGAACTTCACTGGCGCGCAGCAGCCTGTAGCCGCCTTCTTTGCCGTGAGCTTTGAGGGCTTCGTTGAAGCGCACGCGCTTGCCGATGGGATAGCGAATCGGCTTGGCCGCGACAAACGTGCCTCTACCGCGATCGACCCGCAGTAAGCCTTCATCGCGGAGCATGGCGATCGCCCGCCGCAGGGTGTGGCGATTGACGTTGAAGCGATCGCTGAGCTGAGCTTCGGTGGGAAGCTGGTCGCCTACGCGATAGATGCCGCTTTCCACATTCTGTCGCAGCTCTTCTGCAATTTGAATGTAGACGGGCAGAGCGTGAATGCGATGGGTTGAGGTCACGACCGGATATCGAGTGAGTTCACGGAGGCGAAGCGAACGGGTGGAGTCCATTTTCTACTTCCCCCCACTACTCTCGCGTACTAGAGGAACCTTGGCCGGGAAGATGCACTCACACGTTTATGCTATCTCCATCTTTCACCTTGTCATCACGACCCGCGAGCGCTAACCTCTTGATATTCAATTAGATGTCTAGACAAATTATTGGCGGGTAAAGCTTAGGTTAACGGCACGTAAAAACGGCTGGGTGAGGTTGGCGTGAGCGAAAAGCGGCAAGCATGGATAGCGATTCTGGCGAAAGCTCCTGAAGAGCGGTTGGAGGCTTGCGCCCAAACGATTGTGTCTGAAGCCCCTGCGGCGGTGATGCTGCGATCGCCTGAAATCGGGTTGGCGATGGTGAGGGGTCGAGCGGGCGGTACCGGACAGAAGTTTAATTTGGGCGAGATGACCGTGACGCGCTGCGTAGTTCAGCTCGACAGTCTCGATCCAGATCGACCCATCTCGGGGTTTGGATACGTGGCCGGGCGATCGCGCCGTCATGCCGAACTCGCGGCGACGTGCGATGCGCTGTTGCAGCATCCCGCGTGGCGCGATCGCGTTTGGAACCAGGTGATTGCCCCGCTGCAAGCTGAAGCGGAGGAACGCCGCCAACGGCAGCAGCAGCAGACCGAAGCGACGCGGGTGAAGTTCTTTACGATGCCGAGGGGGTCGTGATGGTGGGGACGGCTCGTTCTGTCACGAAATATCCGGGATTTGGCGATCGCGTGCATGACGCGCAGCGAACCTTTCGATCGCTGCTCCACGCCCTGTCGCATCCGGGGGAACGCGATCGCATTGAAGTTGCTCTGACTCCTCCTCCAGGACTGCACCCCGCCACGGCAGCAACCTGTCTGACCCTGTTCGACCTCGATACGACGATTTGGGTGCAGCCGGGACGCAGCGACGAGATTCGCGCGTGGCTGGCGTTTCATGCGGGCTGTCGATTTAGCGATCGCGCCGGAGATGCAGACTTCGCCTTAGTTCTGGATGTTGCTGCGATGCCGCCGCTGACGAGTTTTAGGCGCGGTACGGCTGAGTTGCCCGAGACAGGAGCCACGATCGCGATTCAGCTCGACAGTTTGGAGGGCGATCGCCAGCTCGATCTGACGGGGCCGGGGATTTTGGAGGCGCGATCGCTGCATTTTCCTCACATGCAAGAGGGATTTTGGCGGCAGTGGCAGACGAATACAGAGGCGTATCCCTGCGGCGTGGACGCGATCTGGCTGTCAGGCGATCGCGTGATGGGATTGCCGCGAACGACGCGCGTGCGGGAGGTGAGCTGATGCCATACGTAGCGGTAAAAGGGGGCGAGCGCGCCATCCGTCAGGCCGAGCAGCTTTTGCAGGCGCTGCGGCGAGGCGATCGCGAGTGTTCTGAATTAAGTCTGGAGCAAATTAAGCAGCAGCTTTCGCTAGCCGTGAATCGGGTGATGTGCGAAGGCAGTTTGTACGACCCGGATTTGGCGGCGCTGGCGATCAAACAGTCCTGGGGCGATTTGGTCGAAGCGGCGTTTCTGCTGCGCGCATACCGGACGACGCTGCCGAGGTTTTACTACAGCGAAGCGATCGCCACCAGCCAAATGCAGGTACATCGTCGCATCTCGGCCATTTTCAAAGACGTTCCGGGCGGTCAAAAGCTGGGGCCGACGTTCGACTACATTCATCGCCTGTTGGATTTCAAACTCGCTGCTGAGGGAAGCGCGCCTGAAGCTCCGCAGGCGATCGCCGACGACGAACCCGTTCCCCCCGTCATCGACACCCTCGATCGCGAAGGACTGATTCAGCCAGAAATCGACGACACCGAGGATATCGAACCTTACGACCTGACTCGGCAACCGCTGGAACTTCCCGCCGATCGCGACGCTCGCCTGCAAAATCTGGCGCGCGCGGACGAAGGATTTTTATTGGGACTGGCCTACTCGACACAGCGGGGCTACGGCAAAAACCACCCCTTCGCTGGGGAAGTGCGGATGGGCGAGGTTGAAGTGACGATTTGCCCCGAAGAGTTGGGGTTTGAGGTGGCGATCGCCGATATCACGGTCACCGAAGTGCAGATGGTAAATCAGTTTCTCGGCAACGACGACGCTCCACCCCAGTTCACGCGCGGTTACGGGTTGACCTTCGGGTACAACGAGCGCAAGGCGATGGCGATGGCGTTGGTCGATCGCGCCATGCGTGCGGAGGAGCTGGGCGAAGAGGTGCGAGGTGCCGCGCAAGATCCCGAATTCGTGCTGTATCACTCGGACAACGTGGAGGCGCAGGGGTTCGTCCAGCATTTGAAATTACCCCACTACATCGACTTTCAGGCCGAGCTGAATTTGATTCGGAAGCTGAGACAGGAGCGGGAAGAGCCCCAGCAGCCAGCCAGTCTCGACACTGCTCGGGTTGCAGAGGGTAACGGGCACGCAGAGCGATCGCCCGCTCCCGAAACTTCAAAATCCCAACCGCAAGTCATCGAAAGCGTGGAGGCGTGACGTGAGTGAAATGAATGGGGCGATAGCGACCTCCGAACCGACATCATCTCAGGTGAAAGGCGAGGTCGAGCCGGGATTTAATTTCGCGTATTTAGACGAGCAGACGAAGCGATCGATTCGGCGCAGTTTGCTCAAGGCCGTCGCGATTCCCGGCCATCAAATTCCGTTCAGCTCCCGCGAAATGCCCATGTCTTACGGCTGGGGCACGGGCGGCATCCAGGTTACGGCTTCTGTGATTGGGGCTGACGACACCCTCAAAGTCATCGACCAAGGCGCAGACGATACCACCAACGCCGTCAACATCCGGCGATTCTTCCGTAAGGTCTGCGGCGTGGCCACCACTGAAGCCACCGAAGCCGCCACCATCATCCAAACCCGTCACCGCATTCCCGAAACCCCTCTCCAGGAAGGCCAAATCTTCGTCTATCAAGTCCCCATCCCCGAGCCGCTGCGCTGGCTGGAGCCGTCTGAAGCCGAAACCCGCAAAATGCACGCCCTCGAAGACTACGGCTCGATGTACGTCAAGCTCTACGAAGACATCACCCAGCACGGCCACATCGCCACCGCCTACGATTACCCGGTGATGGTGCGCGATCGCTACATGATGGCTCCCAGCCCCATCCCCCGCTTCGATAACCCCAAAATGCATCTCAATCCCGCTTTACAACTCTTTGGAGCGGGTCGAGAAAAACGCATCTACGCCATTCCGCCCTACACGAGCGTGAAAAGCCTCGATTTTGAAGACTATCCCTTCGAGGTCGAATCGTGGGAGAAAGCTTGCGAGTTTTGCGGCGCTACCGATAGCTATTTGGACGAGGTTTTGATTAACGATAAGGGCGATCGCCTCTGGATTTGTTCGGACACTGACTATTGCCAGCAAAGACAAGCGGCGGCGGGAGTGACAGCGCAATTACCGGGAGGCGAAGCATGATCGGCAACGGCAAACTGTCTCCCCTGCTCTCCATTCGAGATCTCACCAAAACGTATGGAGAGCTGAGGGCTTGCGATCGCATTTCTTTCGATCTCTATCCCGGTCAAGTGTTGGGCATCGTCGGCGAATCGGGGTCGGGGAAATCGACGTTATTGAACGCGATCGCCGGACAAGTCTCTTTGCAGTCGGGCAACATCGCCTACACCAATCGAGCGGGTGAGAATCTCGAACTGACGCACTTGGCCGAACCCAAACGGCGCTGGCTGATGCGCACCGAATGGGGATTCGTTCGGCAAAACCCGCGCGACGGACTGCGCATGAACGTGAGTGCGGGCGGCAATATCGGCGAACGGCTGATGGACGTGGGCGTGCGACACTACGGCACGATTCGGTCGGAAGCCTTGGACTGGCTGCAAGAAGTCGAAATCGCGGGCGATCGCGTAGACGACCTTCCCTCCACCTTCTCAGGAGGAATGCAGCAGCGACTTCAACTCGCCCGCATTCTGGTGACGAAACCGCGCCTGATTTTGATGGACGAGCCGACTGGAGGACTGGACGTATCGGTGCAGGCGAAACTATTGGATTTATTGCGATCGCTCGCCCGTAACCTCCACCTCAGCATCATTCTGGTCACCCACGATATCGGCGTAGTTCGCTTGCTCGCCCACCGATTGCTCGTGATGCGACACGGCCAAGTGGTCGAATCCGGCCTCACCGATCGCGTTCTCGACGACCCGCAGCATCCCTACACGCAGCAGCTCGTCAGCGCCACGCTCATCCCCTAAGCTTTTCCCGGACTCCGCGACTATGACTCAGCCCGCGATCGCCCCCACACCCATCCCTGCCGCGACCTCTCAACCCCCACTGCTGAAGGCCGACCATCTCTGGAAAAGCTTTACGCTTCACATGCAGGGCGGCGCGAACATCCCGGTGCTTGAAGACGTGTCGCTAGAGCTGTTCGCTGGAGATTGCGTCGCC
>JBCBTL010000017.1:8733-12757 GCA_039818705.1 Cyanobacteria bacterium J06639_1 | reverse complement strand
CAAGCACTGACTTACTACCACTGGTGGCCGGGATAATGACCGAGATGTTTAGGGGGTATGCTTTACGGATTTGGTATAACAGGGAGGCGGCTTTTCTAACGACATACCCTTCCAAAGCCGCTTGAATTTCAATGAGTTCTAAAATCGACTGTGCCGACGGTACCGTGACCTTGGCTCCTCTGCGACCGTCTTGCTCGACCCACCCTTCCCGCTCCAGAACGATCAGAGCCTCGCGCACGGGGGTACGGCTGATGTTGTACTCCCGAGCGATGTCGCCGATGATGAGATGCTCTCGTGGCTTGATTTGCAGCGATAGGATTCCTGTTTTTAAGGATTGAAAAACCCGTTCGGTCAACGTATATTCGTTGTTTTCGATGAGGGGTGGAAATGTCATGCTGCCATTAAGACTCAATTAGACTGCGAGTGTAAAGGGCGACTTCTTCACAGGTCGCCCACCAAATATCGGTGCGAGATTTCATCATTTCAAACAATTGATAGAGCATATTTAACCGTCCAGGTCGGCCCATTAAATTGGGATGAAACGTTGTAGAAAAGAAACCACCAAATCGACACATTCCCTCAAACTCTTCTTGCCAAATTTGATAGGCATTTGCGGCTGTAGCATTCACGCCTCCACCTGGATGGGGAGAGGCACCGAAAATTTGCCAGTCATCCAGCACCATGCTGATAGGTAACTCGAGAAGAGACCCTTGGGGCGTGACTAACTGATAAGGAGTGTCGTATTCCATCAAGCTGCAATCGTAGAGAAATCCTAATTCACAGAGCAGTTCTAGCGTGTCGGGCTTCACTCCCCACGTTGGTGCGCTCCAACCTAATGGTGCTTTCCCGGTAATTCGCTTTAGGGCATCGATGCCTTTCACGAACACATCTTTTTGGGCGGCGGTGTCGAGATGGAAGCAATTTTCGTGCATGTAGCCGTGATGGGCGAGTTCATGGCCTGATGAGGCGATCGCGCCAATTTCCTCAGGATGAAGGTCGGCCACGTAGCCGGGGACGAAAAACGTTGCGGGAATGTCGAGTTCCTCGTGCATTTTGAGGATGCGGGGGATGGCCGTAGAAACGCCATAAGCTCCTTCAGAAAGTGCTGTGAGATGGTCTTTGGCTAATGGATCGCCCGCAATCACGCTGGACTCGGCATCGACGTGCCAGCCGATGGCGACGATAACTTTTTGGCCTTGAGGCCCGCAAAAGTTGGGAATGAGCTGACTGCGAACGGGGGTCAAAGTGGGTGTCACGACATATTCCTCTACAACAGAGTTGATCGAGCAAAACATGGATGCATTTAGGGGACGGCAAACACTCGCTCCTCCAAATAGCGAGAGAGCAGGGACAGCACGCTCACAATGATGAGATACAGGGCTGCAACCGGAATGAGAACCTCGGCGACGACGAAATTTTCGAAAATGAGATCGTTCCCCACTTTCGTGAGTTCGTTCACCGAAATCACGGACAGAAGTGAAGAGGCTTTGATGACGTTGGCGAGTTCGTTCGTCAGCGGCGGCAGCATTCGCTTGATGGCTTGGGGCAACAAAATCCACCGCAATGCCATGCCCTCACTCATGCCAACAGAGAGGGCGGCTTCCATTTGGCCTCGGTCGATCGATTGCAATGCCGAACGGACAATTTCGACTTCATAGCCAGCCGCGATCGCCGTCAAAGCGGCTACCCCCGTCCAGAATTCATTCAAAAACAGTCCCACGCGAGGCAAGGCAAAGTAAATAATCGCGATGTGAACCAGGGGCGGTACGCCGCGGACGACATTGACGAACCATTGAATGGGAGTCTGGACCCCAACTGGGCCGATCGCCCGCAGGCTGCCGAGGATGCAACCCGCCACCAGTCCGAATCCTACTGCCAGTCCGCTCATCTGCACGGTAACCCAGGCCGCTTCCCCTAACGCGGGGAGCGATTCGCGCATAAAGGCGACATCGAGAGCGACAACGATCGGCAGCATACTCACATCACGTAACTGAGGAATTGACGGGTCTGTTCGCGTGCGGGACGGGCAAAGAAGTCAGAAACGGGGCCGGTTTCGACAATGCGACCTTTTTCCAAATACATCACCGTGCGAGCGATCTTGCGGGCGAAGCCGATTTCGTGGGTGACGACAATCATGGCAATGCCCTCGGCGGCTAACTCTTGCATCACTTGCAAAACGTCGTGGGTGAGGCGGGGATCGAGGGCTGAGGTGGGTTCGTCACACAACAGTAGCTTCGGATTCATGGCTAGGGCGCGAGCGATCGCGACCCGCTGTTGTTCGCCTCCCGATAGCTGGGAAGGGTATTTGTCGGCATGGCGATCGAGATGGACTTTTTGCAGCAACGCGCGGGCGAGGGAACGGCATTCTGACTTGGGACACTTCAACACTTTGCGGGGGCCGATGGCGATGTTGTCGAGGGCTGAAAGGTGCGCGAACAGATTGAAATTTTGGAACACCATGCCAATATCCCGTCGCTTGCGCACCAATTCTGCTTCGGTATCGGGAATCCAAGTTCCTTCTGAGTTGTGATGGCCGCCGATGGTTTGGCCGTCCAACCAGATAGTGCCGCGACTGGGTTTTTCGAGGTAGTTGATGCAGCGCAGTAGCGAACTCTTGCCGGAGCCCGAAGCGCCGAGGATGACCAACTGCTCGCCCTTGCCGAGTTCGAAATTAGCATCCTCCACTGCGGTCGTGGAACCGTAGTTCTTGCAAAGGTTTGAGACCTTGAGGAGAGGCTGCATCACTAGGCTCGCACCATAGCGACTTGTTCTCGTTCGATCGCGAGTTCGCCGTCGAAGGCAAACACTCGGGTTTCTAAATACCGAGCGACCCAGCTCAAACTTTGAATCACGACGAAGTAGAGTAACGCTTGTAAAACTAATACCTCCACGTATTTGTAAGTGGACGCAGCAATGGCATTGCTGGCTTTATGCAACTCGAACAGCGCGATCGCGGACAACACCGAAGAGGCTTTCACCAAATTGGACAGCTCGTTGGTCAGCGGCGGAATCATTCGTTGGACGGCCTGCGGTAGCAGGATCGAGCGTAGGGTCATACCTTCCGACATGCCCATGGCTCGCGCGGCTTCCCGCTGACCTATCGAGATCGATTCGACTGCTGCCCGGACAATTTCAATTTGGTAGCCGACTGAGTTGAACGTGAGTGCAACCACTCCCACCCAAAACAGTGGCAGTTGAATCCCAATTCTCGGCAGCAAAAAGAAGGCTGCGTAAATCTGCACGATGATGGGCGTGCCGCGCACGAGCCAGACGTAAGCGTCGATCGCCAACCGCATGGGCAGCCAATCGGCGATCGCCACCCGCAGCAGCCCCAAGAAAATCCCCAACGCAAACCCCAATCCCAGCGACACGAGACTGACGGCGATCGTGACCTGGAGGGGCGACCACAGTTTGGGTAAGGTGCGCAGCAAGAAGGGAAAGTCCATATCAGTCCTTACAAACGGGTTGAAGAGTTACCACGTGGGGGGATCTTCAGGCAGAGGGCCAAAGGTCTGTTCGAACCACTTCATTTGCAGTTCATCGAGGGTGCCATCAGCCTTCATTTCGAGCAGGGTTTCGTTGAATTTTTCGCGCAGCGATTCGTCTTCTTTACGAAATGCGGCTGTGGTGAATTCAGCCGCCCATTCGTCAGACTGAAACGGTAAAACGTCGAAGCCGGGATTGACTTTGGCAAACTCCACCAAGCTGACCACCGAACTGGCGTAAGCATCAATGCGCTTAGCTTTTAAGGCCTCGTACGCCACGGCATCATCATCAAAGGTTTTGATGTCGTCTTTGTACTCAATGCGGAGTTCTTCTGCCGTAATTTTGAGCTGATCGATCGATGGCGTACCGGCTCCAGCACCGACGAGTTTTCCATCTAAATCTGCGCGAGCGGCAATTCCTTCGCCCGAACGCACCAGCAATCCCGAACTCGCGTCCATGTAGGGAATGGAGAAATTGACGCGCTCGTACCGCTTTTCAGTGGCCGTCATGCCGCCCAAAATCATGTCAAAGCCGCCGT
>JBCBTL010000017.1:0-8723 GCA_039818705.1 Cyanobacteria bacterium J06639_1 | reverse complement strand
CAAGGTCTGGATGACAGTGGCCCAGTTCGTGTCGATAGGGGTTGCTTCTACGCCCCAACGCCGTGCCATTTCGTTGGCTACATCGATGTCATAACCGACGATGTTGTTATTTTCATCCCGAAATTCAAACGGACGATACTGGGCTTCTAGCCCGAATTTAAACTCGCCTTTTTCTTGAATGCTCGCGAAGCTACCATCGGCAGCGGCAAGCAGTTGTGGGTTCGCCAGGGCTGAATGGCGCGCGAGTGTCCCCATACTCGCCGCGATCGCTACTGTCGAACCGAGCGCAGCAAAGGCCAAAGAGAGTAATGTGCGTCTGTTCACGTGAGACCTCCTCAAAAGATATCGAAAGGGAACGTCGGACTAAACGGTGAAGTGCAAACTTTTCTACCTCAACTTCGGGCGCATGCCGCAGCCATCAGGTCATTGGTCATCACCTCCTCGGGCGCGATCGCAGTCTGAATAACCCCATAGGTTTTCAGGTAGTCAATACTCTTTTGCCAGCGTTCTAGGGTCATCCATCCCAGCTTGGGATGCCCAACTGTTCCTTCAAAAAGAGGCTGCATGGCTAACAGTAATTCGGTTTGAACTTGGTGCGATGATTCGCGCAAGTACTCATCGACAACGATTCGAATCACGTCTTGGGGATGAGCGAAGGCATGTCGCCAACCCTCGAAGGTCATTTCGAGAAAATGGGTCAGAATATCCGGGGTCGAAGCGATCGCCTGTTCGCTAGTGGCAAGCACCTGCGAGTACACTTCATAGCCCCACTCGTAAGCGGGCATGACACAAAGCTCGAACCCTTCGTGAGCGAGTTCCAAAGGCTCTACCATCACCAGACATTGAACGGCGGCAAAGTCTCCACTGCGCAACAGTTGGGGATAGTCGTAGCCAATTTCGACAATGTCCACATCGTCAGCAGAAAGGCCGAACTGCGCCAGAGAAACTTTCAGCCCAGTTTCACCATCCCCGTGAATGCCAATGCGCTTGCCTTTAAGATCGGCAATGCTGCTAATGTTCGAGGATTTGAGGGCGATCCATCCCAAGCCGGAATATTGCATCATGGCCGCGATCGCTTGAGCCGATAGGCCGCGATCGCGAGCCCGAATCAACAAATTATCTTCAGTACTGACAATCCAAAAACCATCACGTTCTAACGCAGAAACCGGATCGACATAGGGTTCCCACGGATGAATGTGCAGATCGATACCTAATTCCTGATACCAGCCTTGATGGTGCGCCCATAGAATCCCGGCAAATTGAGCGTTAGGTTTCCAGTCCAGTTGCAGATGAATCGGAATCACGAACTCACCCCCCTAGTCGAGAATTTCGAGAGTGACACTTGAGCGATCGCTCCTAACGTCAATGAAGAGAGCACGATTAACGAACCGATTGCGTTGACGGTTGGGTCGAACCCCGTAATCAAATTGGCCCAAATTTTGATGGGTAGGGTTTGCTCGAATTGCGTCAGAAAATAGGCCACGATAAATTCATCGAATGAAAACGTGAACGTCAACAGCAATGATGCGATGACGGCAGGAAAGGCCAGCGGTAAAACGACTCTCCACATGCCTTGCCACCGCTTCGCCCCCAAATCCCAGGCGGCTTCCTCTAAGCTTTTGGGAATTTGGCGCAAGCGCGATCGCATCAACAACAGTGCCAGCGGGATGCTGAAAACGAGATGTCCCAAGTACACGGAAAAGAGCGAGAACTGCCATCCCAATCGAAAAAAATAGACTCGTAGCGCAATACCTAGCAGAATGCCAGGAACGGCAATCGGAGTGACCAAGAGGGCTGATAGAACTGTCTTTCCGGGGAAATGACTGTGGACTAATGCGTAAGCGCCTAAAAATCCCACGGCAGTAGCGGTGAGACTGACTGCGACTCCAACCAGAATGCTGTGGCCGAACGCCTCGCCAAAGGCGGGATCTCGCCAGACATTTTGGTACCACTGCACACTGAATTCCTTTAGCGGCAATACCTGGTATCGCCCGGAGTTAAACGAAAAAATTCCAACTACCAGTAATGGCAAATACAAGATGCCGAGAAATCCTGCTAGTCCCCCTAACAGAAGCACATCCATCCACGTTTCCGCTCGACTGCGAACTAGAGTCACGAGTGAACCTCCTGTCGCGATCGCGTCAGCACCAAGACGGGAACCGAGACCGTCAAGATCGTGGCCAACATCATGGCCGCGTAGGTGGCAGCGCGAGGAACGTTAAAGCTGGTCGAAATGGCTCCGTGCATGGCTTGAGCCAGGACGGTACGCAGTCCTCCACCGAGCAACGTTGGGACGATGTAGTCGCCGAACGCCAAAATAAACGTCAACAGTGCCCCTATTCCCAAACCGGGCAGTGAGAGTGGAAAAATTACCGTCCAGAAACTCTGCCAGCGCCGCGCCCCTAAGTCCGCTGCGGCATCCAAATAGTTGGGCGGAATGCTTTCCATCACGGCGAAGAGATTCAACGCGATTAGCATCGTGCCGAATGCCGTTAGTCCCAAGAGGGTGGCGGCATGGGTGTAGAGAATCTCGATCGGGCCGATGCCGATTTTGCCGAGCAAGCCATTCAGGGGGCCGCGTTTGGCGAGCAGGAGCTGCCACGCAAAGGAGCGAATCACGAAACTCGTCCAAAACGGAGCGACGGTACAGAACAGCAGAAATTTTTGCTGCGACTTCGGCACGACAAATGCCAGCGCGTAAGCCAGTGGATAGGCCAACAGGGTTGAAGTAGCTACGGTTGCCAGCGCGATACCGAGCGATCGCAGGTAGGAAATACCATTGCTGGCACTGCTGAAAAACTCTCGGTAATGTTCCAGCGTCCATCCCGGTGCGAAGTCTAAGCCGGTGCCTTGGGTTGCCCGAAAACTGGCTGACAGTAAATACCCCACGGGCAGGGCAAAAAACAACAGCAAATAGCCGCAAGTGGGCAGCAGCCCCCACCAAGGATTACCCATGGGCTGGGTTGGTTGAGTAGAGGGGGAGGGCGTTGTTAGGGCTGCGCGCATTTGACGTCCTCCGCTAACAACACGCCATCGTCGAGGTCCCAACCGAGCTGAACGGTATGCTGCAGGGCGAACTGGCACGTGGCTGGTGTCTGCACCGTCAAACTGTGGCCAGAAGCTAGCTCAACCCGATAGCGCAACATCGAACCCAGATAGATCTTTTCCGCGATCGCACCTCGCACCTGATTCGTACAGTCGAGAGCTGCTGCTCCGGTACGAATACTCTCTGGCCTGAGCGCCCAACTCACCGTGTCAGCGATCGCGCTGGAGAGGAACGGCGATCTCACTTGAATTTTTCCGATCTCTGCATCCCACAGATTGACGATCGAACCGTTGCGACCGAGGACTTCCGCCCGACGCACGTTGCACTGACCGATAAACCCAGCCACGAAGGCCGTGCGCGGGCGGTTGTAGATTTCCTCGGGCGTGCCGATTTGTTCGATGCGACCGTCACGCATAACCACAACGCGATCGCTCATCGTCAGAGCTTCTTCGCGATCGTGAGTCACGTAAATAAACGCGATTCCTGCCAACCGTTGAATGCGTTTCAGTTCGACTTGGAGTTGCTGTCGCAACACGGCATCGAGTGCGCCTAAGGGTTCGTCTAACAACAACACCGACGGCCTAAGAACCAGCGATCTTGCCAGCGCGACTCTCTGACGTTGGCCTCCAGAAAGCTGATGGGGCTTGCGTCGAGCCACGTGCGCGAGTTGCACGAATTCGAGCATTTCCATCACGCGGCGGCGGCGATCGCCTTTGCCAACGCCCCGCATTTTCAGACCGAAGCCTATATTGTCCGCGATCGTGAGATGGGGAAACAGCGCATAGTCCTGAAACACAATGCTGGTATCTCGGGCGTAAGGGGGGCGATCGGTAACATCAGTTCCGAAAATCTCCACCCGCCCAGAGGAGACAGTTTCGAGTCCGGCGATCGCTCGCAGCGTCGTGGTTTTCCCGCATCCAGACGGCCCCAGCAACGTGAGAAACTCGCCCTGCTTCACCTGCAAAGACAGGGGCTGAACGGCAACTTGGCCAGCACCGTAGCGCTTGGACACCTCGAACAATTCCACGCTGATGTTCGAGGACACTCGTGTTGGTGCAGCAGCAGGTTCCATTGCAGTTTTCAACACGACTCGCCCTATCTGAAGTCAGCCAAACCCTGGAGTGTTCGAGTTATTCACTAAGCACTTTTGAACTCTTCCCAAATCTTCGACCACTCGTCGATATTCTCGGGACGTTCGCGTGGCGAGAGATTCGTCAGGAACTGGGTTTGGAAATTATCCGGGTCGGACAAATTCAACAGTTCGCGCTGGTCTGACGTCAGCATGTCTGCCGCTTTGCGATTAGGCACCATGCTGTAATACGTGCGCGCGACGGCCAGTTTCGACTGGAACGTCGGTCCTGCGACGTACTGGAGGAACTTAATGCTGTTTTGCGGCCGGGGCGTGTTGGCTAACACGATGACCGCCTGATCCCAGGTCACGCCTCCTTCTTTCGGCACCGTTGCCAAGTAGGGATGACCTTCAGTAAACAATCCGGCTTGAATGAACTCTCCGGCGATCGCCAGCCAAAACTCTCCAGAAGCCAGGGCTTGGGTGGTTTGAGCCGTACTGCCGATCAAGCCTACCTGAGGCCGCAGTTCCATCAAACGATCTTTCACCTGAGCGAGCTGGCTCGAACTCAACTGATAAGGAGAATCGAAGCCCAGCCATTTCGACACGACTCCCATATTGGGTAAGAACCAGTCGAACAGAGCCACCTTCCCCTTCAACTTGGGGTCCATCAAGACATCGAAAGACTCGACATCGGCAAGGCTGAGTTGCTCGGAATTGTAGGTAATGCCGTAGTAGCCAAACCGATTGAGCAACCCGTACATTTCGCCATCTACAAAGCAAGGAGGCCACGTATCCAACGGCTTGAGATAATCGCCTAAAGGATAATCAACCTCGTTGAGTGTTAACAAATAGTCTTGCTTGGCTAAGTTCGGTACGTAGGCGCTGGTCGGCGTCATGATGTCCCACGTACCGGGTGGCGAGGTCTGGATGAGTGAAATCATTTCATCGTCCGAGCCATCGTGAATTTTTAGGTTTACTTTGATACCCGTTTCTGCTTCGAATGGCTCCAACATGCCCGGCTCCTCATATCCAGAGAAAGCCAAGATATTGACGACTTTTTCCTCTTCGGCCCACGCGGCGGAATGAGGTGTATTCCTCAAACCTGCTGCTCCTGTGGCCAATCCCAGTGCGGAGAATTGGAGAAATCTCCGGCGATTACTACGACGGTGAAAAAGGCTCATGGATGCGATCCTCGAACGGAACGATCGGAGGGAGTCAAAAATATATTGATGCATATGTTGACTGAGTTCTTTTGAAATTTTGGTGTTTTTAGCTACGATTGCTAGACTCTTAAGAATTCATCACGATCGCGCTAAATTCCTTTCCTGCAAGCAACTCAAGCCTGAACTGTTCGTCGATTATAGATTCCGAACGGTCTTCACGGATTGAATCAAAAAGTGCCAGAAGATACAGAAAGGCAATGACGGTCGAGGTAAGGACTTAGTTACTAGTTCCTTTTGACTTACGTACTTCAATACTTGGTTTTGCTCATCACATCGAGCCCAACAGATTAATCTCTCTGAATCGATTTTCATGCTTCGCGATGGTCTCGCGTTTGTTCTGAACTGATTTCCTCAGAGTCGTCAAGACTATGGCTTGGAGCACTGAATTACATGTTCCGAATGTCAGCGTACAACTCTTCTGGTGATGAGGCTGTCTGAAGTGATATCGTCATTGACATCTGAAGACATTGCTCAGGTCACTGTTCGCGATTTGACCAAACGATTCGCAGGTCGCACGTTGTATGAGAACTTCGACCTCGACATCATCAAAGGCACGATAACGTGCATCTTTGGGCCTAACGGCTGCGGAAAGTCAACGCTGCTCAATATGATTTCAGGTTTAACTCCTTACGATGACGGTCAAATCTTATTTGATGGCAAGCCGCTGTCTGAAACCAAGATTGGTTATGTCTTTCAAAACTACAGAGATGCATTATTCCCTTGGCTGAAAGCCATTGACAATATTGAATACCCACTCAAAGTGCGGGGTATCCCTCGCGCCGAACGCAAGCAGAGGGTCGGCCAACTCGTCGATTCTTTTGGCATCAAAATCAATTTGAATGCCTATCCCTACCAGCTTTCTGGCGGGCAACAGCAACTGCTCTCCATCCTGCGCGCCCTCGTGACCCAACCTGAGGTGCTCTTTCTCGACGAGCCTTTCTCTGCTCTGGATTACGAAACCACGTTGTCGATCCGAGACAAGCTGCAAACCATTTTTCAAACGTCGAAATTGACGATGGTGATGATTTCGCACGATCTCGAAGAAGCCGTTTTCATGGCCGATCGCGTCGTTTTGCTGACCAAGGCACCCACGCGAGTGGCTGAAGTTGTTCGCTTTAGTGCGAGCCGCCCCCGCACGCCTGAAACCCTGACTTCGTTCGACTTCGTCAAAGCAAAGTCTCGGTGTTTAGAGGTCTTTCAGCGAGAGGTTCGGCGCTAGCCGTTGGGAGGAGGATCGGACATGGCGCGCAATCTTGCCCGCAGGGTATCGAAACAAGCGATCGCCTTTCTCACGTTTGGGAGCGGTACGCTTGGTGTCATCGTGCTGTGGTGGATCGCGGCTCGACTGGAGTTAATTAACCCCCTCCTATTGCCCGGCCCCTTTGCCACGATCGCCACTCTCATTGCCAGCACCTTCCAGGGAAATCTGCTCGAAGATTTTGGCAGCACCCTGTATAGAACGCTCTATGCATTCGCGGTCGCCTCAGCCTTTGGCATCCCGCTCGGGGTCATCATTGGTTCCAGTCGAAAAGTCTATCGAGCGTTTGAGTTTTTGATTGACTTCTTTCGCTCGACTCCTGCTACGGCAATGTTTCCCCTGTTCCTAGTCATATTCGGGATTGATGACTTCTCAAAAATTGCGGTGGCGGCGTTTGCGGGGTTTCTGGTTATCTTCTTTAACGTTGCCTACGGAGTCATGAACGCTCGCAAGATGAGGATTTTGGCTGCCAAAGTGATGGGCGCGCCGTTATGGCGCATATTTTTCGATGTCATGTTTTTTGAAACCATTCCTCAAATGTTTATCGGACTGCGAACTGCTGTCTCTCTCGTCCTCGTCATCATCATCGTGGCTGAAATGTTCGTAGGCTCGAACGACGGCATGGGACACCGCATTATCGACGCTCAGATTATTTACGACATGGAACAAATGTACGCCTCGATTATCGCCACAGGCATCATGGGCTTCGGCCTCAACCTACTTTTTCTCAAAGCCGAACAAAAGTTCGTCCACTGGAAGTGACGCACCGCGATCGCGCCATCGTTCATGCAGTCTTATCTCAGGAGAAATCCAGCCATGTCTGTCCGGTCTACCATCCATTCCTTGATGAATCGTCGTCATTTCCTCAAGGCGGGAGCAGCCGCACTTGGCGCGGGCGTTACCTCTTCGTATGGCCTCAGTCGACGGGCAACAGCGTCAGATTTGGTATTGCCCCGCGATACGAAACGTCGTCGCCCTCTCCAGAATGGAAAGATGGATCGCGTGGTTGCGTCTTGGCTGCCGATCATGCAAACGACCGCCTATTACGTGGCGCTAGAAGAAGGTCTGTTTGAAGAAGCTGGCATTGAAATCGAGTCGGTCAAGTTTGAAAACCCCAATCAAATTATTGACTCTCTGATTTCCGGTCGGGCTGACTTCGGGCCTCCCGGAGCGGCTGCGGGAATTGCTGTTTTGGCGGAAACGCGATCGCGCGGATCTTTGAAAGTGTTCGGTCTCCAAGGTGGAGGCATCGAAGCCGACCGGACGAACGATGTTTTACTCGTGCCGAACGATTCGCCTGTGACATCATTTGCCGATCTAAAAGGGAAAACCATCGGTACGGTGCCCGGTATTCAGTGGCGGACGATTACTCGCTTTCTCGTGCGTCAAAATGGCCTCGATCCGGATGAGGACGTGCGGGTCACGGAATTGGCTGTCGGTTTACAAATGCCCTCGGTGGTAGCAGGAAGTGTAGATGCCACGCTTTCGCTCGAACCCGTCGGCTCGATCGCCTCCGCCACCCAGCAGGCGAAGCGAGCCATGATCAATCCCTGTTCAATGTTTATTTCCGATCCCTTTTATTCCGGGGCTTCGGTGCTGTCGAGCAAGTTTATCGAGGAGCGGCCTGAAGTGGCTAAGCGAGTGGTAGAAGTGATTGATGAGGCGACTCGTCTGGCTAACGAGGACTTTGACACCTATCGCCCGGTGTTGGCTAAGTACACTGCGCTAGAAGAGGAACAGGCCAGCTACGTCGCTCAGCCGCGCCTGCGAGGGTTCCGCGAACTGGACGATCGCGATCTCGACTCCTATCAGAAATTTGTCAACGTCTTCTCCTCGGAAGGGGTGTTGCAAGCCGAGCGGGATATCAATGAAATTCTGCTCGATGGTTCCACGATTGGCTTGTGAGTTGGCTCGCCAATTGCAGGTGATTGACTCGTTGAGAAAACGCTGAGCGCGATCGCTACAAAGGACGGTTTTCGTGACAAATCGCATGATTCGAGTGGCTGTCGTGCAAACCCTCGCGGCACTTGGCGATGTCGAATTCAACATTTCCCTGCTAAAGCATTACGCTGCCGTAGCGCTGACACTGTGCCGCCATGGCTGTGACAAATGGCCCCGACAGAG
>JBCBTL010000016.1:0-12852 GCA_039818705.1 Cyanobacteria bacterium J06639_1 | reverse complement strand
CGCCTTCAATCAAACCGGGAATGTCGGCAAAGACCACGCCATCTCCCAACGGTCGGCGCACGACTCCTAAATTTGGGACGAGCGTAGTGAACGGATAGTCGGCAATTTTCGGGCGCGCTGAGGACAGCACGGAAATCAGCGTTGACTTGCCCGCATTGGGTAGGCCGACGATGCCCACTTCAGCAATCAATTTCAGCTCCAGCAGCAATCGACGCTGTTCGCCGGGTTTGCCCTCGGTCATTTGCTCGGGAGCGCGGTTGCGGTTGCTCAAAAACCGCGTGTTTCCCAGTCCGCCAAACCCTCCCTGGGCGACAGTCAAAGTCTGCTCGGATTCGACCAAATCGCCAATCAACGCTTCAGATCTCGCGTCGTAAACCACCGTTCCGCAAGGCACCCGCACGATACAGTCGCGACCGCTCTTTCCCGTCTTGTTGCTCGATCCGCCCTTCGCGCCATCTTCGGCTTTGTACAGTCGCTTGAATTGAAAATCCAATAGGGTTTGCAGGTTGCTATCCGCCACAAAAATCACCGAGCCACCTCGCCCGCCGTTCCCACCTGCCGGGCCGCCTGCCGGAACGAATTTCTCGCGCCGAAAGGCCACCATACCGTCCCCGCCGTCTCCAGCTTTCACCTCAACAGCGGCTCGATCGATAAACTGCATGGGGTCTCCTGGCGATCGCGCGACGACTCTTCACCATACCAAACCACCTCACAGGGCTGGGTGGAATCGAGCGCGATCGCCTTCGCTATACTCGGACTACACTACTGTTCCCGCGTCATGAAAACCATTGAGTTCGATCGGGCTAGCGACAATCTCGAAAGCCTGCTCGATCGCGCGATTGAAGATGCCGACTACACGATCGTGAGACGAGCCCATGCTGGCGATGCCGTCATCATGTCGCTCGACACGTTCAACAGTTTGTTAGAAACTCTCCACCTGCTTAAGTCACCTGAAAACGCAGCCCACTTAGAACGCGCGATCGCTCAGTACGAGCGAGGCCAGGTCGCCGAGCGAGAACTCCTCAGTGAGTAGAAAACTGGTTTGGACGGATGCCGCATGAGCTGACTATCTTTATTGGCAAACTTAAGACCGGAAAGTGCTCAAACGCATTAATAAACTCATCGAGGACACCCGCAGGAACCCGTTTGAAGGCATTGGCAAGCCCGAGCCCCTGCGAGAAAACTTATCGGGATTTTGGTCGCGTCGCATCAACGAAACTCATCGTTTGGTCTACGCAGTCGATTCAGACTCCCTTACCATCATCGCTTGTCGCTATCACTACGAGCGCTTATGAGGATTAGACATGCGCCGCTCCGCTGAAGACATGTTGCGCGGGGCCGGTCATGAACACGCGATCGCCCGCGCGATCCCACTCGATCTCCAAGTTGCCGCCGGGGAGTTCGACGATCGCCTTCGGGTCAGCGCGATTTTCTAGCACGGCAGCTACCAGCAGGGCACAGGCTCCCGTGCCGCAGGCTAGAGTTGCGCCTGCACCGCGCTCCCAGACTTTCATGCGCAGGCGATCTCGACTCAACACCTGCACGAATTCGGTATTGGTGCGCTGAGGAAACGCGGGGTGATGCTCGAATTGAGAACCCACAGACTCCAACGCGATCGCCTCCACGTCTTCCACGAACGTAATGCAGTGGGGGTTGCCCATGCTGACGCAAGTGACCGACCATTCGCGATCGCCCACTGTCAAGGGCTTAGCGATGACTTTCTCGCCCGACTCGGCCAACGTCGTCGGAATGCGTTGAGCCTCCAAGACGGGCGCGCCCATGTCCACGCGCACGAGACCGCCTGTCGTCAGCTCGGGGATAATCCGTCCGGCCAGCGTATCGATTTGGTATTTCCCCTCGCGCGGCGCTTCCCCCAAATCTTGTAGAAATTTGGCCATGCAGCGAATGCCGTTGCCGCACATCTCCGGTTCGGAGCCGTCACTGTTATAAATCCGCATGGTGAAATCGGCACCGTTGCGACCGGGGAGCGCGAAAATCACGCCGTCCGCGCCAATGCCAAAACGGCGATCGCACCAAGTTTTCGCTCGATCCGGCGTTAGCAGCGGCTCGGCCTGATGGCGGTTATCCACCAACACGAAATCGTTGCCTAACCCGTGATATTTGGAAAACGCTAGCTCGGTCATGGTTCGCGATCGCGTGGAAAAACTCTTTTTCTAACCTACCCGCAAGCGATCGCGCTCCCCGTGCGGAACATGCTAAAATCCTCACAGACCGAACGGTCTTTTTATGTCTCCATCCACCGATAAAGCCCGAGCCACCCGCAATCGCATCGTTGAGTTGGCCGCGAGCGAGTTCAATCGCAACGGCTACGCGGGCACGTCGATGTCCGACATCATGCGCGCAACTGGGTTGCAAAAAGGCGGCATATACAACCATTTCCGCAGCAAAGACGAACTCGCGATCGCCGCATTCGACTACGCAGTGGGCCGCATTCAGCAGCACTACAGCACGGTTTTGAGAGGCAAGCGATACGCGATCGCGAGACTGTATGCCTTGGTAGACGCGTTCTACGACGACATTGACGACCCACCTATCCAAGGAGGATGTCCGCTGTTGAATACGGCGATCGAAAGTGATGACACCCATCCGGCGCTGCGCGATCGCGCTCGGCAAGCCATGAATGCCTGGAGAGACATGATTCGCAAGATCGTTGCAAACGGCAGCAAGCGCGGTGAAGTCCGTGCTGAAATCGATGCCGAGACTGTTGCATCACTCTGGATTTCTTTACTGGAGGGAGGGTTGATGATGAGTCAGCTTTACGGCGATCGCGTTCACCTCGACCGCGCTAAACAGCATCTTTGCGCCTACATCCGCACGGCCTTGGAGGTGCCCGACTGAAACGAGTGACTCGACAAGTCTCATTTTTTTTGCAGCAAAACCGACCGTTCGGTCTTTTTTAGGAGAACCCCATGCTGAAGTTTTACTACCACCCGCTTTCTCCCATCGCGCGTCGCGTGTGGATTGCGCTGCTCGAAAAGGACATTCCCTTCGAGCCTGTTGTCGTCGATCTTAGAGGCGAGCAGATGAAGCCGGAATTTCTCGCCATCAATCCGTTTCATCGCGTCCCGGTCATCACAGACGGTCAGACGCGAGTGATCGAATCGCTTGCCATTCTCGATTATTTGGAGGCTCGCTATCCTACCCCGAGCTTGAGGCCGAGTGAAGCTGAGGCGATCGCCAAGATGCGCATGGTGCAGATGGTCGTGACGAACGAACTGACAACGAAATTTCCCACCATCGTGCTGGCACAAACGGAGTCTGAGTATGCCGCCGCTGCCGAGCAGTGTCGCACCGCTTGGCAGTTTCTCGATCGTCAATTGGGCGATTGCGAGTACTTCGGCGGAGCCACGATCGACCTGGCCGATATCGTGGCGGGAACGACGGTGCGGCTCGGCGTGCGCCTCGGTTTGTCTGTCGCAAGTCAGCCCAATGTAGATCGGTGGCAACAGCGACTAGCCGCGCGATCGGCTTGGCAAGCGTGCGCGCCAAGCGATAACGACCTCGCCACCTGGAGGCGATGGGTCAAGCTCAGAATTCAGCGCCACCAACAGCGCCAGCGCCGACAGCTCGGCAGGGCTTCCTAAAGCTCTCTACCCCAATTTCAGCTCGTAGGGTTTGAAGTCTACAACGCTCATATCGTCTTCGCCGAGATATTCGCCGCTTTGGACTTCCAGCAGTTGCGCGGTCAACACGCCGGGATTGAGCAAACGATGTGGGGTACAGGGGGGAACGTAGGTCGATTCGCCTGTATTCACAATGCGATCGCCGTCTTCAAACACGACCATGACCGTACCGGCCATCACCACCCAGTGCTCGCTGCGGTGGTGGTGCATGTGAAGCGTCATTTGTTTGCCAGGGGCGATCTCGACGCGCTTGATGCGGAACTGCGGCCCCTCGTCAAGCAGAAATGTTTTTCCCCAGGCAGGGCGGCGCTGGCCGTCGGAGGCCGGAGCAGTATCGGCGGATTCGTCGGTCATTCCGTTAGCTCTTTTTCTTCTTCTTGCAGATCCATTTGCGAGGCAAGTTCGTCGCCTTCATCTTCAGTCAATTCGGTGTCAGTCTCTTCGGAATCTTCATCTTCAGGACTCTCGTTGCCCTCTTCAACATCATCAGCGGCTTCCATCTGTTCGGCAGCTTCGTCGTACTCGCCCCGAGGGTCGGCATCCGGGACGTACTCTTCCTCCGCATCTTCTGGGTCTACCGCCTCGTCTTCCTCGAATTCATCAACCGGCTCGCTCTCCTCGTCGTAGACGGATTCGCCGTACTCTGGCTCGACGGCTGCTTCGGCTTCGTATTCGTCTGCATAGTCGTCGTCGTAGTACTCCTCCTCCTCGACCTCAGCGGCAGCACTCGGCAATGCTGTCGGCATGTCTTCTCGCATCCAAGGAGGCTTGCCAATGCCAAAGGTCTGTTCGAGGATGCTCTGCTGCAACGGCACCAGTCGAGTTTCGGTGGCATCGGCGACGAGAATGCGATCGCCCCCCACGCTGCGCACCTCCGCGGCTGCCATCTCATAGGTGCTATCAAAAACTCCAGGAATGGGAAGGCCGAGGTTGGAGAGGACGAAGTATGCAATGTCTCCAGTTTCGGGGTCGAAGGCAAAGTCGCGAATGCGACCCAGCGCCGTTCCGGTTTCGGTGACTACGGTGCTGCCGACGACGCGACTGCATTCATCCGTGTCGAGATTTGCGAACGCATCGTCGTCTTTGACCAGGATGGCATCGCGTCCGAGGATTCCCACGCTCGCGACTTCAAGGCCGATGACATCTCCGCCAAACACTTGGCCGCGCTGAATGTCGAAGGCCAGCACTTGCTTTGCGTCGAGATCGACCCACACCTCGTTAACTACGCCCACCCGCATGGCTGTGTCTTGGGCGATCGTTTGAGTGCCCAACACCTGCGATCGCAAGCGCAGTTCGGCTGCCGACATGGGTTCATTCCTCATCCTGACTGACATCAAAGTAAAGCAAAAGCAGCGGGCATGGGAAGTTCAAAGGTTTCAGAATGTTGCGAACTGTCGCGATTTTGGGCTGCAACATTTTTCACCGCTAAAGTCTCATCAGATGTTGACAAGGCTCGAAAGGCGATACTAGTATGGAAATCGCTCTGACGGCCCCATCGTCTAGAGGCCTAGGACACCTCCCTTTCACGGAGGCGACAGGGGTTCGAATCCCCTTGGGGCTATCTCGGTTTCGAGATGCTTTTTGCAGGCGCTTGCTTGGTCAATCCGGCAAGCGCCTTTCGATTTAGCTCATCTAACCTCGGCTCGCGAGCACTCGCTCGGGCAGCAGGCGATCGCTCTCAGCTCGCCCCAATCCGAGAAAGTCATCGCGATCGCTCAATACCTGCACGAGTGGCGAGTCGAGATTGGGCGGGGAATCATTATTGATGTCATTGATGTCCGAACGAATGTCCGAGAGCTTGGGGAGCGCGATCGCCTGACCGCAGCACCATCGCCGCGCTGCATCTGTCTCTAGCCGCACCGCTGGCAATCCAGTCAACGCGCTTTCTACAGGTTTGAGTACCGCTTCGGGGTGCTCTAGCGCCAGAAAGGTCTCTAAAGGAATGCTGTCGGCTTCGAGAAAAGCACCGCTTTGCGATCGCCGCAGCACGCTCATCAGACCGCCGACTCCGAGCGCGCGACCCAAATCTCGGGCGATCGCGCGAATGTAAGTCCCTGCGCCACAGATAATGTCTACATCGACTTCGGCCAGCTCGCCCGCCCGCCAGTCCAAGAGTTCGATGCGCTGGATTTGAACCGCACGGGGTTGGATATCGATCTCCTCGGGTTTCACGCCCTCGCGAGCGAGTTCGTACAGCCGTTTGCCCTGTTTCCGAATGGCGCTGTAAATGGGCGGGACTTGCGCGATCTCCCCCGAAAATTGCTGGAGAGCCAATTCGACATCTGGGAGGGCGATCGCGATCGCCGAAGTCGTCCGCAAAATCTCTCCTTCTGCATCATCCGTAGTCGATTCGCGCCCGAGCTGAAACGTAGCTCGGTAGCGTTTTTGAGAGGGTAGATATTGCAAGAAGCGCGTGGCGCGTCCGATCGCGATCGGCAAAACCCCGGTGGCAGCCGGGTCGAGCGTACCGCCGTGTCCTACCAGCCGCTGCTGCATCGCCCGTCGGACTTTGCTCACGCAATCGTGAGAGGTAAAACCAGCGGGTTTGTCGAGATTGAGAAAGCCAATCGCCATCGAGATTCGCAAAGAACTAGAAGTTCAGCGATCGCATCATAAGCTGGCCGAGATCGCTTCGACCGGACAGGTAGGAATGCACTGCTCGCACATGACGCAGCGGTTGCGAGCAAAGGTTAGCCGCCACGTCTCTCGATCCATTTGCAGTGCCTCAGTCGGGCACACCCCCGTACACAGGCCGCAGTCTACGCAAACCTCGCGATCGATTTGAATTTCGCTGCTGCGCTCGGAAATGCCGATACCAAGCGATCTCGTCCATTCCAAGCTGGCTTCGATGTTGTCGATATCCCCCGACAGCTCGACCACCAACGTGCCCACTTCTTCCGGAGTAATCTGCGCCCGCAGAATATTCGCTGCTACGTCAAAGTCTTTGGCCAACCGATACGTCAGTGGGAAACTCACCACCGACCGAGAAAATGTGAGCGTGACGCGTTTACGCATAGATAAACCCAACCGAACGCGAGCGATCGCGCTGTTGAAGCATATGTATCTGAAGCATTTTTACTTGGAACATTCTCACTTGGAGCATTTTCATCCGAGCTGAAGTGCTTTCATCGTATCTCGATCAAACAGCGCCAATCTGATAGCCGCAGCGGTGTTCGTTGCCCACCATCCAGTGGGTGCGCTCCACCTTGCAGTCGGGAAAAATGGCGGCGAGCATGTCGAGCTCGTGGGTGCAGACAGAAGGGAAAGATTCCGCGACCTGGCTGATAGCGCAGTTGTACTCGGTGAAAATGTAGCGACAAGCAGACTCGTTAGTCTGACTGGATTCGAGCGCTCGCCAATCCACCATGTAGCCTTCGCGGGTGCGGAGGTCGGCGAGTTTGGCAATGCGATCGCCCAGCGATCCCTCTCCCACCTTGGCGCGATAGTCTGCGGCCTTCTGCTGCCACTGAGAATGCAAGACCTGCTCGACGGCTTCCGTACCGACTTGCTCTTTCATCGCTGTCAGGAATGAAAGCGCGAATTCGTCGTAGTGGCGGGGGAAACGCTCGGAACCTTTTTCCGTGAGGTGATAGACGTGTTGCGGGCGACCTGCCCCCGTACTGACGCTCTCGTGCGAGATCGCCCCTTCACCTTCGAGGTCTTTGAGATGACGGCGCACGGCCTGCACGCTGACATCCAGAACATCCGCCAGCTCTCGCGCAGAGGCGGAGTTCTTTTTGCGCAGCACTTGCAGCAGAATCTGCTTCGTGCGGGCGCGATCGCCTTCAACCTGAGGGCGGGCGGGGGATGCGGGCTGTTGAGAATGAGAAGTCATCGACATCGAACCGTACTTCCCCAATAAAACAACACACTTGTTTCTAAATGGGGCTAGGATAAGTTTAACAACAGATTGGTTGTTTAACTGTAAGATGTCGAAGGTCTTAACGCTTTTGCGCTCTGGGAGCAGCAGCTTCAGAGTCGGCGGCGGTAAGGATGTTTGGAGGTTCGCTCGGTGACTGCATCGGTCAAAACGCTGGTCAATCAGCCTTACAAGTACGGCTTCGTGTCGCAGATTGAGTCTGACACGATTCCGAAGGGATTGAGTGAAGACGTAGTGCGGCTGATCTCGGCTAAGAAGAACGAGCCGAAGTTCATGCTGGATTTTCGCCTGCGCGCCTATCGCCAGTGGGTGAAGCTGCAGGAACCGACCTGGCCGAACGTGCATTACCCGGCGATCGACTATCAAGACATCATCTATTACTCTGCACCGAAGACGCAGGGCAAGCTGAATAGCCTGGATGATGTCGATCCGACGCTGTTGGAGACGTTTGAAAAGCTGGGAATTCCCCTTTCCGAGCAAAAGCGGTTGAGCAATGTGGCTGTAGATGCCGTATTCGATAGCGTTTCGATCGCCACTACGTTCAAAGAAGATTTAGCCAAAGAGGGGGTTATCTTCTGCTCGATTTCCGAAGCAGTAAAAGAACATCCCGAGCTGATCGAGAAATACTTGGGCAGCGTCGTCCCGATTGGGGATAACTTTTTTGCGGCGCTGAACTCGGCAGTCTTTAGCGACGGCTCGTTCGTTTACATTCCGAAGGGCGTGAAGTGCCCGATGGATTTGTCTACATACTTCCGCATCAACAACGGCGATTCGGGGCAGTTCGAGCGCACGCTGATCGTGGCGGAAGAGCGCAGCTCGGTGACGTATTTGGAAGGCTGCACGGCTCCGATGTTCGACACCAACCAACTGCACGCCGCTGTGGTGGAATTGGTGGCATTGGACGATGCTGAAATTAAGTATTCGACCGTGCAAAACTGGTACGCGGGCGACGAGAACGGCGTTGGCGGTATCTACAATTTCGTAACGAAGCGCGGTCTCTGCGCGGGCAATAATTCCAAGATTTCTTGGACTCAGGTTGAAACTGGGTCGGCAATTACTTGGAAATATCCTAGTTGCGTGCTGGCTGGCGATAATTCCGTGGGCGAGTTCTATTCGGTGGCGCTGACCAATAATTTGCAGCAAGCCGATACGGGCACGAAGATGATCCACGTCGGCAACAACACCAGCAGCACGATTATCTCGAAGGGGATTTCGGCTGGGAAGTCGAATAATAGCTATCGCGGTTTGGTGAAAGTGGCTCCGAATGCGAAAGGGGCGCGCAACTATACCCAATGCGATTCGATGTTGATCGGCGATCGCTGTGAAGCCCACACGTTCCCCTATATCGACGTGCAGAACAGCTCTGCGAAAGTGGAACACGAAGCTTCGACCTCGAAGATTAGCGAAGATCAGCTTTTCTACTTCTTGCAGCGCGGGATTTCGGCTGAAGATGCGGTCTCGATGATCGTGAATGGCTTTTGCAAAGAAGTTTTCAATGAGTTGCCGATGGAATTTGCTGCTGAAGCGGATCGGTTGCTCAGTCTCAAACTGGAAGGAACGGTGGGATGATTCGATCGGATAGCGACGTGGTGCTGTCGGTGAAAAACCTGACCGCATCGGTTCAAGGTGTGGACGTGCTGCGCGGCGTGAATCTGGAGGTGAAAGCCGGGGAAATTCACGCGGTTATGGGTCGAAATGGCTCGGGGAAAAGCACGTTTTCCAAAATTTTGGCCGGACATCCCGACTATGAAGTCACGGGTGGCGAAATTCGCTACCAAGGACAGGATTTATTGGAATTAGAGCCGGAAGAGCGATCGCGTTCTGGTGTCTTCCTCGCCTTTCAATATCCGATCGAAGTGCCTGGAGTCAGCAACTCTGAATTCTTGCGATTAGCCTACAACGCTCGACAAACCC
Organism: Cyanobacteria bacterium J06639_1; assembly: GCA_039818705.1. Taxonomy (GTDB): domain Bacteria; phylum Cyanobacteriota; class Cyanobacteriia; order Thermostichales; family PCC-7336; genus JBCBTL01. The sequence continues at coordinate 3,414 of JBCBTL010000016.1, read as the reverse complement.
ATCGCGGCGAGCCGGAACTCGACCCGTTCGACTTTGAAGACTTCGTGCAGGAAAAGTTGGGTGTCGTCGAGATGAATCCCAATTTTCTAGAGCGCAGCGTGAATTCTGGATTCTCGGGTGGCGAAAAGAAGCGGAATGAAATTCTGCAAATGGCTGTTTTAGAGCCGACGCTTGCCATCTTGGATGAAACGGATTCAGGCTTAGACATCGACGCGCTGCGCATCGTGTCGAATGGGGTCAATCAACTCACTACCCCTGACAACGCCACGATTTTGATCACTCACTATCAGCGTTTGCTCGACTACATTACGCCGGATTTCGTTCACGTAATGGAAGCCGGACAGATCGTGAAAACAGGTGGCAAAGAGCTGGCTTTAGAACTGGAAGAGCGCGGCTACGACTGGATTGACGAGCCGGAGGCAGTGGCAACCGCATCATGAGTCAACTGACATCCGAACTCGTTGCAGACAGTGCTGAAGCTCGAGCGCTGTCTCGACTGCTAGAATCCCCTGCCGAACTCAATGCTGCCACTCTCGGCTCCGATCGCGCTGCGTGGCTAGAGTCGATTCAACAGGCCGCGCGCGATCGCCTCCACAACTCTGCTTTCCCGACAACGCGGGACGAGGAATGGCGATTTACACCGCTCAAATCGCTGCTGGAACCAACATTTCAAGAAGCTGATATCGCAAAAGTTGATATCGAAGCAGGGAAGGGCGCGATCGCCTCCTACATGCTTCCTGAGGCAAAAGCGACTCGACTCGTATTCGTCAACGGCACGTTTTCTCCCGATTTATCGGACGTGGCGGACGCGCCGGAAGGGTTGGCGATCGGCAGTTTGGGCACGCTATCGGACGAACAGTGGCAGGTGGCGCGATCGCATTTCACTCTCGACGTGATGGGTCAAGCCGATACGTTTGCGCTGCTTAATTCGGCTCGAACTCGCGACATCGCGATCGTCCACGCGAGCAAAAACTGCATGGCTGAGACTCCGATTCATCTCATTTGGCTGTCAACGACTGCGGACGAGCCAACGGCAAGCTATCCACGCTGCTTAGTCGTCGCCGATCGCGGCAGTTCGCTCCGCCTCGTCGAGCAGAGCATCGGGACTGAAGATGCAACCTACTTCGCCAACGCTGTCACCGAAGTCGTGCTGGCTGAGAATGCCCGCATCGAGCATTGCAAGCTTCAGGAAGATGCGGCTGCGAGTTTCAGTATTTCTCGCACGACCGTCTCGCAAGCGCGGGATAGTCATTACTCCTGCGTTGCCATATCAACGGGGGCGAAGCTGTCTCGGCACAGTCTCTCGACCGAGCACCGGGGCACGAACGCGACGACGATTCTGAACGGATTGACCCTATTGGGGGACAAGCAGATTGCCGATACTCACACGGCGATCGATCACGCTCAACCCCAGGGCACGAGCCGGCAACTACACAAGTGCATCGTGGGCGATCGCGCCCGAGCTGTGTTCAACGGTCGAGTCATCGTCCGCCAAGACGCGCAGCAAATCGACAGCAGTCAATCCAGCCGCAACCTATTGCTGTCTTCTAAGGCACGGGTGGATACGAAACCCCAGCTCGAAATCTTTGCCGATGACGTGAAGTGCGCCCACGGAGCCACCGTTAGTCAACTGGAAGAGGACGAGCTGTTCTACTTGCAAAGTCGTGGACTCACCCGCGTGAAAGCCGAGCAGTTGCTGACCTTTGCCTTCGCTGCCGACATTATCGATCGCGTGTCGATTCCGTCGCTAGCCACTCGATTGAAGCAGTTCGTGCTGGAGCAATCGGCGATCGCCTCTCGGTCTGAGTAGGCGATCGCGCTAGAGAACCTGAGCGATCGCCTGTCTTTGCGCGCCGCCGCAGATGTTACGGATTTGGGTGCGCGATCGAGCGATTATTGAGGCGATCCCGAGGGAAAACTCAGGATCGCAATCTAACTCTCAGAATTGCAAAAACGCTTCATCAAACGCGGCAGCGTCGTTCTATGCTGGTTGCGAGGACTTGCGCGCGACTGCTGGAGGGTAATCATGCAAGACGTGCTGGCGCTGATTCTAGGTGGCGGACGGGGCACCCGGTTGTACCCACTCACCAAGAGACGAGCGAAGCCAGCGGTACCCCTAGCAGGTAGGTACCGACTCATCGACATTCCGGTTAGCAATTGCATTAACTCGCAGATCCAAAAAATTTACGTGCTGACTCAGTTCAACTCGTCATCGTTGAACCGTCACATCAACAACACCTACCGTTTTTCACCCTTTTCACAGGGGTTCGTGGACGTTCTTGCCGCCGAGCAAACCCCCGAAAACCCCGATTGGTTCCAGGGCACTGCGGACGCCGTCCGTCAGTACCTGTGGCTATTAGAAAACTCGAAAGCTCGCGACATCATCATCCTGTCCGGCGATCACCTTTACCGGATGGACTATCGCCCCTACATCCAGCACCACCGCGAGACGAACTCTGATGTCACTCTCTCGGTCGTGCCGATGGGCGAGGCAAACGCTTCTAGCTTCGGTTTGATGAAAATCGACGGCGAAGGTCGCGTCAACGCTTTCCGCGAAAAACCGAAGGGCGACGCACTCAAAGAAATGCAGGTGGATACGCGATCGCTGGGCTTAAATGCCGAGCGTGCCGCTGAAAATCCCTACATTTCTTCGATGGGGATTTACGTGTTCAAACGCGAATCTCTGTTCGAGATGCTCAACCGCGCCCCCGAACACACCGACTTCGGTAAAGAAGTCATCCCGGCAGCGATGACCGAGTTTCGCGTGCAGGCATATTTGTTTGAGGACTACTGGGAAGACATCGGCACGATCGAGTCGTTCTACCAAGCCAACCTCAATCTGGTGAAGCAGCCCGCCCCAGCATTCAGTTTCTACGATGCCGAAGCGCCGATTTTCACTCGCCCGCGTTTCTTGCCGCCCAACAAAATTCTGGGATGCACGATTCAAGAAGGCATGATTGCAGACGGTTGCATCGTCAAAGACGGCTCTACTGTTCGTAACTCGATCGTAGGGATTCGTTCTCGGATCGAGTCGAACGTAACGCTGGAAGACACGCTGGTGATGGGAGCTGATTACTACCAGTCTCCCGAAGAGCGTCAGGCCGATCGCGATGCCAACATCCCTCCGATTGGGATTGGTGAAGGAACCCACATCCGCAAGGCGATTGTCGATAAGAACACTCGCATCGGCAAAAACGTCCGCATCTTGAACAAAGACAACGTTCAGGAAGCGCAGCGGGAAGACATGGGCTTCTGGATCAGCAACGGTATCACCATCATCATTCGGGGCAGCACAATCCCCGATAACACGGTGATTTAAGAGTCAATTTTTGAGACTCTATCTAAAGGCGATCGCTCTGTTTTTGTCTTTCGGACAGCGGGCGATCGCCTCTCTCCGCAACCGCTCACTGATTG
>JBCBTL010000015.1:0-12982 GCA_039818705.1 Cyanobacteria bacterium J06639_1 | reverse complement strand
TTGGCTGTATCTAAGTCCCGCTCGGCTTGGTTCAAATTGGCGAGGCTAATGGCTCCTTCCTCCACCAAACTTTGTCGGCGTTGGATGGTGAGTTCGGCTTCTCTGACCACGGCTTCAGCCGAGACGATCGCGGCTTCTCGTTGCTGCTGTTCGGTTCGTAGTCGCGCCTCTAGCTCTTCGATCTCCGCTTGCTGCGCCTGAATTTCAGCGAGCTTCGCGTCTCCTTGCAACACGCGATCGAGTTCGGCCTGTCTCAATCTGACTTCGGTTTGGGCGTTGCGCACGTCCGCCTCTCGGCGCTCCACCCCCTGTAGCAAAGCGATCACCTGATTTTCCTCAACGCGATCGCCTTCATTCACGAACAGCTTGTTGACGCGACTGTCCTGCGCGTTAGAGACGGAAACTTTAATCACTTCTCCTTCTGGCACTAACCGCCCCAAAGCCACCACCGCATCCAGCGGAGCGGCTTCGATCGCCGTTTCAGGTTCTACTAACTCAGCTCTTGAGGAACAAGACACCTGAGTTAGGAGGATGGCGGCAAGCAATAGTACCGAACCCCGCAATCCGACGGAAATGGCTTGTATCAATGAGCGTGTGGGAGCAGTCGGCATGTTTAAAGTTGGAGCAGATTAACATGACAGGGAGCTGAGCGACACAGGCAGAAAAGAACTGCTGCATACGCATGGTTTTGAGTAATACTTGACCCTCACCTCAAGATTTACTGACCGGCGGCTTCCATGTGTTGGCGCAAACTGAGAGGCCGCATATCCGTCCAGACCTCGTTAATGTGTTCGAGACATTCTTCCTTCGTGCCGCTTTTGCCAACATCATGCCAACCCAATGGATTGTCCTTCTCTTCCGGCCAAATGGAGTATTGCTCCTCATCATTGATAACAACTTTATAGCTAGTGTTGTCCTGCTCTTTCCCGCTCACGTTTGAAATCCTCCGCACGTACGTGCAATTAAAAAAGTGGCAATTGAGTTGTCTTCGCAAACCGACGTTGCGTTACGTTATTCGCGATCGCTTACCCTCCAGCAGATTGTGCATACTCGGGAATTTTGAAGTCTAAAACACGATCGCAGAAGTCCTTCCACTCGTCGGTAACGGCATCGAAGATGACGTTTTGGTTCAAAAACAGTCCGTCAGTGACGACGTAGGTTTCTTGCAAGTAGAGAACGTCTTCGTCGTTGAGCGGCCTTTGGGTTTCGCGATCGCGACCGTCCACCATTTGAGTTTCCTTACGGGTGGCGGCGAGCGATGGCGGCCACTGCTCGAATTGTTGCAGTTGTTTGAGTTGGTAGGCTTTACAGTAAGAGCCCATGTCAGTCATGGTGAGGTCTCCAAGAATGGAATGGTGGGTGGCTTCGGGGACGGTTCCGGCGGCGGCGTTCCCGAGAGATGGATTAGAAAAGGCTGCATGTCAGAACTCCAAGTTTCGATGATTAAGCTATCAGTCTGGGAGGAGGCCGCCCGATCGCATGGCGTTGGCGCTGTCGAGAAAGGCGAGGGCGATCGCGTCGATATCAGTGTCGGTGTGGGCGGTAGAAAAGGAGCCGCAATCGCCTTGCAGGTAAACGCCGCGTTCTAGCAGGTGTTGCCGGAAAATATGAGCCGTGCTGCCGACTAAAGCGCCGCCGATGGATGTCAGGCCGAAGCGAGAGCCGAAATGCTTCATGTGTAGGGGGAATCGTTCGGTGAGGAATGCTCGGTTGAGGCGATCGACGAATTGAGTCGTGCGCTGGTTGAGCTGCGTTTGCAGGTGCGTTCCCTGCTGCTGAATTTCTCCCAGTACCGCTCGCGTTGCTGCCATTGCCAGGGGGTGTGCGCCATAGGTGCTGCCGAATTCCGATAGCTGGACTGTAGGGGCAGAATCGTCGCCGTATTGCCAGCTACCGCCGTCGATCGCGTCCAAGTATTCAGCTTTCCCCGCGATGATGCCAAGGGGCAGTCCACCCCCAGCCGGTTTGCCGTAGACGGCGAGGTCGGCTTCGACTTCAAACCAGGCCTGACAGCCGCCGGGGTGAATGCGGAAACCGAACACGACTTCATCGAACATCAAGGCGATGTCTCGCTCGCGGGTGAGCTGGCGCACCTGTTGTAAAAAGCCTTTGGGTTGCAGGTCGAGGCGATCGGCAAGCTGGCTTTGCACGGGTTCTACCAAAACGGCGGCTAGTTCCTCCGCACGCGCTTCGATAATTTCGAGCGATCGCGGGTTGCCGTAGTCCAGCACCAGTACGTCTGCAACGCTGCTGGCTGGAATCCCAGCCGTCGCGGGCACGCCTTGGGGATTGAGGTTGAGATTTTGGGCGCGGGCGAGGGTGGTATCGGCAGTGCCGTGGTAGGAACCTGCAAACAAAGCAATTTTGGGTCGCTGAGTCTTCGCTCGGGCGAGTCGGATAGCGGCAATAAATGCTTCTGTCCGAGTGCCCGCGAAGGTGACCCGTTCAGCTCCCGTTAGAGTCTGAATCGCTGCGGCCACTTCGGTCGTATGTGGGGTTTGGGGGCCGAGGGGAAAGCCGCGCTCGACTCGATCTAACAGAGCGGCTTTTACGAAAGGCGGATTGTGCCCGAAAAGTGCAACCCCGTAGCTCATGGTCAGGTCGAGATACTCATTGCCGTCTGTATCCCAAAGGCAAGCTCCCTCCGCTCGTTCCGCAGTCAACGGATAGATAGTGCTTTTGAGACGGGGATGAAAGCCGTTGGCATAGCGACGGTCGGCGACGCGCGATCGCGCGGTGGTTGCAAGGTGTTTGGATTGCTCCGTCCGCTGCGCGTGTCGGCGGGCGAACGCTTTTAGGTAATGCTCTTGTTTGGGGGTGGGATAGTCGAGCAGTTCGGTGCCCGGCTTCAGGGGCAGCTCCGACAAATGGCGATCGGGATCGGTGACGATCGCTTCTAACACGACAAGGGCGTGGCGCAGCATTTCGACGATCGTGTCTGCCGCAAATAGGTCGGCACTGTATTCCAAAAAACCGACGATTTCTGCGCCGCTATCCAACAGCGACAGGGTGAGATCGCAGCGGGCAGTGCCCCAGTTGACAGGGTAGGAGCGAAATTCGAGGTCGCTGCTGCGAGTTTGAGGATTGTCGAGGTAGCGCTTGTAGGTAAAAGCGGCTTGATAAATGGGGGTGCGGCTGAGATCGGGATCTAGATCGAGAGATTCCACCAGTAGGTCGATGGGCATGTCTTGGTGGGAGTAGGCGGCAAGAAGCACCTTACGAATACGGCTCAGATACTCCCTAAAGGTGGGATTCCCAGATACATTCAGACGCAGTGCCAAATAGTTGTTGAAACATCCAATCGAAGACTCGACCTCGGTGTGAATGCGATCGGCAACGGAAGTCCCTACAATCGCTTCGTCTTGCTGGTGGTAGGCGTAAAGCCAAATCGAGTACGCAGCCAACAGCATCATGTAAAGTGTGACGCCCTCCGTTTGGCTCAGTTGGCGACAACGGTCGGCGAGTCCTGAAGGAATGCGCAACAGTTGAACATCACCTCTGAAGCTTTTGATCGGTGGGCGCGGGTAGTCGGTGGGCAAATCGAGTACGGGGAGCGGAGGGGCGAGGTGCTCGTGCCAATAGTCTTGACTAGTTTGTAAGGTGCCGCTATTGAGCCGTTTTTGCTGCCATTCGACAAAGTCGTCGTACTGAATGGTCAACGGAGGCAAGGGAGACGGCTGGCTGCAGGCGATCGCGGGGTAGAGTGCCTCCAATTCCCGCATGAAGACGGTGCGCGACCAAGCGTCGAAAGCTAATTGATGAAACGTGAAGAGGGCGATCGACCGCTCGGGTTGTTCCCACAGCAGGGTGGTGCGCATGAGGGGGTCGGCAGCTAGGTTGAAGGGCTGGCGAAATTCGAGCGTGGCTAAGCGTTCGGCCTCGGTAGCGCGGAGCGGTGTAGGCAGACTGCTGAGATCGACGACGAGCAGTTGGGTGGGCGCGTCTGAGGCGACCTTCTTGATGACGCGATCGCCTTCAGCCTGAAAGGTGGTACGAATGCTGTCGTGACGCTGCTGGATGGTCTGCAAAGACTCTCTGAGCACGGCAATATCGAGCGGCCCTGTAATCTGACGCCCTGTGGCAGTGTGATAGAAGTAGTGCTCTGGCGATACCTGTTCGGTAAAGAACCAAAGCCTTCTTTGCGTGGACGAAAGCGGTCGTATTTCAGCATGTTCGACCGGAATCAACGGCAATAGCTCTCGTCCCGCAGTCGTTTGCCGATCGCGATCGAGAAAGGCAGCTAGCTCGGCAATGGTCGGGAATTCAAACAATTTGAGGAGAGGGAGCGCTCTGCCCATTGTCGCTTGCGTCCGGGAAGACAGCCGGATGGCGAGGAGGGAGTGACCGCCCAAGTCGAAGAAATTATCGCGCACGCCAACGCGATCGACATCCAGCACTTCAGCCCAAAGACTGGCGAGCAACTCTTCGGTGGGGGTGCGTGGTGCCGTGTAGAGTGTTTCCAACTCAGGACGCTCGCTTGATGGCGGCGGCAGCGCGCGGCGATCGATTTTACCGTTGGGGGTGAGAGGAAATACGTCCTGAATCACAAACGCGCTGGGCACCATGTAATCGGGCAGCCGCTCTTGGAGAAATTGCTTGCATTCGCTGACAGATACAGCGTTAGGTTGGGTCGGAACGACGTAGGCGACCAGTCGGCGATCGCCCGTCGCATTTGCGAACACAGACGCAATCGCGGCTTTGACGGCGGGAGCTTGAGCCAGCACAGCTTCGACTTCCCCTAGCTCGATGCGATACCCCCGCAGTTTGATTTGGTTATCGATACGTCCCAAATATTCAATGCGACCGTCAGGCAGATAGCGAGCGAGATCGCCTGTTTTGTAGAGGCGTTCGCCAGGGCGATCGCTAAAAGGGTTGGGAATGAATGTCTCGGCGGTGAGGTCGGGACGATTGAGATAGCCACGAGCGAGGAGAACGCCCCCAACGTGGAGTTCTCCGGGTATGCCAATGGCAACGGGACGCATGCGCGCGTCGAGGATGTGGGTGTTGGCATTGGAGATTGGCCTGCCGATGGGTGGAAGTATCGGCCACGTAGCGGGAGTGGCGGATAGTGATTCGGCTGTAGCAATCACGCCCGTTTCAGATGGACCGTATTGGTTGTGCAACGTACAGGCTTGCAACGTCGCGAAAAACGTTTTGAGTTGCGGTACGGACTGCAATTGTTCGCCCGCGGTATTGACCTGACGCAAAGACGTCGGGAACGTGTCGCGTGCGATCGCCACCTCTGCCAGTTGTCGGAGTGCCACGAAGGGTAAAAACAAGCGCGTAATTTGCCAATCATCCAATCGCTGGAGCAGTTGCGGAATGTCTCGCCGCGTGGTGTCTGAAACCAGGACGAGGGTTCCGCCCGCGTACCAGGTGGAAAAGATTTCTTGGAAAGAAACGTCGAAGTTCAGCGACGTGAATTGCAGCGTAAGACTAGCGGCAGCCGTATCCGATTGAGTGCTTTGCCAATGCACGAGATTCACGATCGCGCGGTGGGTCATTGCCACCCCTTTCGGACGCCCAGTAGACCCCGAAGTGAATAGCAAATAGGCCAGGTTATCTGGATGGAGTGTGGAAACTTGTGGGCGCATGCTGAAGTCTACTGCGACCGAGTTCGAGCGATCCAAACATAGAACTGGCGCTGAAGTTTCGGGCAGACGATCTTGAAGACGCTTTTGGCTGAGCATGACAGACAAGCCAGCATCTCCGCAGATCGTTCGCAAACGTTCGACCGGATACGAGGGGTCGAGAGGTACGCAGGTACCGCCCGCTTTGAGGATGGCAAGAAGCCCAATGGGGAGATCGAACGACCGCTCCACGCATAGCCCTACCGGAACGTCTGGCGCAACTCCTAGCTGCTGAAGCTCGATCGCCCATAGCTCCGACTGCTGCTCCAGTTCGGCGTAGGTCATCTGTTCGTCTTCATAGGCAACGGCGATTGCCTCAGGCGTGAGTTGGACTTGACGGGCGAACAGATCGGGCAGGCAAAGGCGATCGGGGTAGTCGGCGGTTGTGTGATTCCAACGTGCTTGCTGCTCGCGATCGGGGGCTGCTGGAGTGATATCTGACAAACAGCGATCGGGCGCGATCGCGATTTCCGTCAGGAGAGTGCAGTAGTGACGTAGTAGTTGCTCGGCGCTATTTGGGTCGATGCGATCGCGATCGTACAAAAGCTCAATCGTTAGATTTGCTCCTGGCGAAATCAGGACAGTAATGGGGTAATTCGTTTTCTCGAATTCGTCGCGCTCGATCAGCGTGAGGCTGCCCGATGGGGCATTGGCGGCGGATTCGACTGGAGTGTTGCCGAAAACAAATAAATGTTCGAATAGGGGGGTACCTGGCGGTAGCTCGCTATAGCTTTGGATGCGGCTGAGGGGAGTATATTCGTACTTGCGCGACTCCACCTGTTGCAGTTGCAGCGATTGCAGCCAGTCTTCTAACAGCGCATCGGGATCGATGCGAACCCTAACGGGAAAGGTGCTCAGAAACAAGCCGACGATCGCGTTGACATTGGTAATGCTGGGCGGACGACCCGACGAAGTCGTGCCGAAAACAATATCGGATTCACCCGAGTAATAACCTAGTAAGAGCGCCCAAGCTCCTTGCGCAATGGTATTGAGGGTGAGTTGGTGTTGGCGGGACAGGTGAGCCAGTTTATCGCTGAGGTCAGAGTCTAAAACAGTTCGACATTTGGCACTCTCAACTCGGTTGGCAGAACTGGAAGAATGGCTGCGATTGAGGTTGAAGGAGGTCGGCTCTCTGAAGCCTGCGAGAGCCTCTCTCCAATAGGCTTCTGCTTTGTCGCGATCCTGTTGTTGCAACCAGTGAATGTAGTCGTTGTAGCGCGGCGGCGGTGGCAACTGGAGTTTTGTTTGGCGCCGTTGGGCTTCGTAGGCTAACATCACCTCTTTATAGAGAGTAGCCAGCGACCAGCCGTCAATCAAAATATGGTGATAGCACCACACCACTTGAAAGCGATCGCGATCGAGTTGGAGAATGGCAACCCTCATCAAAGGAGCCGACGTCAATTCAAAGCCTTGGGTTCGGTCAGCTTCAAGCCACTGCTGGCGAGCGACCTCTCGGTCTACTTCTGACATCTGGCTGAAATTGCGATGTTTGAACGGCAACTCAACCTGCTCGTAGACCACTTGATAGGGTTTTTCTAAGTTGTCCCAGTGAAACGAGGTGCGCAGGATGGGATGTCGATCTACCACTTGCTGCCAGGCTCGTTGCAATAGGGTCAAGTTCAGATCTCCCTGCAATGTCCAGGAGTATTGCTGCACGTAGACCCCTGACTGAGGAGATGCCAGCGTGTGGAACAGCATCCCTTGCTGCATCGGGGAGAGTTCGTAAATGTCGGCAACGTTGCGGTCGAGCATGGAAATCTACCTTGAACCGGACAAATGAGAGGAATCGGAAGAATGGGAGCTATCGAGACGATCGCAAGGCATCGAGCAGGCGATCGCGATCTTTGGGGTCGATTTGTGCTGCGGCAAAGCTGGGAGGAGCCGTAGGTTCGGACTGCGAGTCTGCGGCGGCCAATGTTTGTAGGGTCTTCGCCGTCGTTTCAGCTAATTTGACGATTGTTTTGCGGTCGTGGAGGGCGGAGCTGTACTGCCAGTGCAAATTCAGACAGTCCTGGGCGATGTAGCTTTGTAGGTCGAGGACGTAGGGTCGTCGGTCGGACGGGTCGCGACTGGATTGGCACAGTTCCGGCACCAGCGTTAGCGGCAATCCTGAAGACGTTGGCGATTCGTTGGTGGAATTCTCGCTAGCGGACTCGGTGCCGACGAGAGTGCCGAGGTGCTCGAAACGGATAGGGCTGCGCGATCGCGAATCCGTCGAAATACCGTCCGCAGAAGTTGCTGCAAGGCGATCCAACAGGCCGAAGTGAACGCCACCGTGGGGGACAGCTTGCAGCGTTTCAGCCACCTTCTGTGCGATTGCTGGAGGTGCGTCGTTAAAATCGGCAGCGAGCCGAACGGGAAACGTGCTGCTAAAAGCGCCGACGGTTTCGCTAAAGTCCGAGCGCTCCAATAACTCTCGCCCCGAGGCTTCGAGATCCACCGCAAGCGATCGCGCCCCCGTCCAGTCTCCTAACGCGACGAGCAAAGCGGTGAGGAAGAACGCTTCGATATCGATGCCCGTAGCGCTGACTTTTTCTTGTAATTGTTGGGTGTAGCGTTTGGAAATGGCGATTTTGACGGTATCGGTCGATTTAGCCAGATTCTCACCTCGGGGGCGATCGAGGGGTAGCGGCGCAATGCTGGTTTGCAACTGGTTTTGCCAGTAGGGGCGTTCGGCTTTGACCGGGGGACATTCGGCCACTTCTGGCAACTGCTCTGCCCACTGCTTGAAGGAACAGGTTTTGGGTCTGAACTCCACCGTCATACCCCGTTGCAGCACCTGATAGGCCAGCAGCAAGTCTTCGAGCAGCACCAGCAGAGAAGTCCGGTCGATCGCGAATTCGTGAGCCGAAATCCACAGGCGACCCGGGCGATCGCCGCCGCGCTCGAACCAAGCGACGTGCAGCAACGGCCCCGTGTCGAGGTCGAACCCGGCTTGAATTTCGGTTACGGCAGCTCGTATGGTAACCTCTTCCTCTTTCCGCTTGGGAGCGGCAACGCTGCGGACAGAAAAGGGCACGGTGACGACCTCGTCAGACTGGGTCGCTGACCAGCCGTTTTCCGTCTGCGCGAACGACAACCGCAAAGCGTCGTGACGCAGCAAACACAGGCGCGTTGCTTCCTTCAATAACTCGGGATCGAGGGCAACGTCGCAGTCGAGTACCAGCGATCGCACCCAACTCTCTGGGTGGAGGAGCTGTTGGCTGAGGAAGCGCTGGTGCTTGGGCACGAGGGGAACGGCTCCGGCCACGATGCCCTGCTCGGCTTCGTTAGGCTGCGTAGGCGTAGCGATCGCCGCTAACGAGGCAACGGTCTGATGCTGGAATAGCTGAGCGGGATCGACTTGCCATCCGGCTTGTCGCACCAGCGACAGAATTTGAATACCTTGAACCGAATCGCCACCCAGCTCGAAGAAGTTGGCGTGAATGCCAATGGGAGCAATGCCCAGCACTTTTTCCCACGCACGGGCGATCGCGATTTCTGCCTCACTCGTCGGCGCATCTTCACTGCTCAGAGGAGCGAGCTGAGATGTCTCTTGAGTAACGGGCTGAGAGTCGGTGGGGGGTGGGGCGATCGCTGCACTCGCGGTGTTGTTATCAGAGGGCGTCTCCGCGATCGTCTCTGTGGGCACGACGCTACCCGCGAGGGCGCGCAAGAACTGAGGCGACATGTCCACCCAATGACGCTGGCGTTGGAATGGATAAGTTGGCAGAGGGATGCGGTGGCGCTGCTCGTCGCCATAACCGCCTTTCCAATCCACCTCAACTCCGCATTGCCACATGTGACCGAGGGCTTCTAACGCTGTCGCTATGTCGGAGCGCTCTTGCTTGGGATGGCGAGCAGAGGCAAAGAGCGCAGATTCTGAAGTGGCTTGCTTACGAGCCAGTGTCGTTAGGGCTTGTCCTGGCCCCACTTCCAACAGCACGACGTCGGGGGATTTGAGCAAACACTGCACGCCATCGGCAAAACGCACGGGCTGGCGCATATGTCGCACCCAATAGTCAGGGTCACTTGCCATATCGGGGTCGATCCAGGTGCCTGTCAGGTTGGAGATGAAGGGGAATTGGGGAGCGTTCAAAGAGATGGTTGCTAGTTCTGCGGCAAAGGCTGGCGCAACACTCTCGACCGCACTCGTGTGAAAGGCGTGGCTGGTGTGTAGCGGTCGGTAGTTGATGCCCTGCTGCTCTAGCTGGGTTTGGAAGGTGGCGATCGCTTCGGGAGTCCCTGACACCGCACAGAGTTCGGGCGCGTTGTAGGCTGCGATCGCCGTCCCTGCAACCAGTAGAGGTTCGATGTCGCTAGCGGCTAACGGAACGGCCACCATCGCGCCCGGCGGCATTTGAGCCATCAACCGTCCCCGCACAGCGACCAAATGCAGCGCGTCTTCGAGGGAGAACACTCCAGCCAGACAAGCCACCACGTATTCGCCAATGCTGTGACCGATCGCCATCTGTGGGTGAATGCTCCAGCTCGCCCACCACTGCGCCCAGGCGTAAGACACGACGAATAGAGCGGGTTGAGCGATATCCGTTTGTTTCAGTCGTCGTTCGGATCGCGATCGCGCTTCCGGTTCGGGATAGAGCAGCGATCGCAAATCCAAATCCAGCAGCGATTCTAGAATCTGACAGCAGCGATCGATTTTCTGGCGGAAGACGGGTTCGCTGTCGTACAGATCGCGCCCCATCTCCACGTGTTGAGATCCTTGGCCGGGAAAGAGGAAGGCAACGGTTTTGTCACTGGCTTCTCGTCGGGATGTCGAGCTGCGGTTTGGTTGCTGGAGTGCGGCGATCGCCTCGCTCGTACTCTGACACAGCGCAAATCGCCTATGGGTAAAGGGCACTCGACCGAGCTGCAAGGTGTAGGCCGCGTCTGCGAGGGAGCGATCGGGATGCTGTTGAAGATACTCGACCAGTTGCGTCGTGGCGGCATCGAGCGCAGCGGGGGTTTTGGCCGAGAGCGGAAGCAGTTGCCAAGCGCGGGAGGCTCCCGAGGATGTCGGGACGGGCGCTTCTTCGAGAATGACGTGGGCGTTGGTGCCGCCAATGCCGAAGGAACTGACACCCGCTAAGCGAGGGCGATCGCCGCAGTCCCAGTCTTTCAAAGCAGTATTGACGTAGAACGGGCTGCGGGCGAAGTCGATGGCGGGATTGGGAGATTGGTAGTGCAGGCTGGGGGGAAGTTGCCGATGGTGCAGCGCCAAGACGGTTTTAATCAATCCGGCAATCCCCGCCGCCACGTCCAAATGACCGAGATTGGTTTTGACCGAGCCCAGAGCGCAGTAGCCAGTGGCTGCGGGGGCTAAAGTCCCGCTGGTCTCGGTATGAAAGGCTTGGGTTAGGGCTGCGACTTCAATCGGGTCGCCCAGTGCAGTGCCCGTCCCGTGGGCTTCGACGTAGGAGATGTCGCTAGGATTGACTTCGGCCATCGCCATCGCTTCGGCAATGACCGCCGCTTGCCCCTCAATGCTGGGAGCCGTGTAGCCCATTTTGGCCGACCCGTCGTTATTGATGGCAGAACTGCGAATGGTGGCGTAGATGGTGTCGCCATCTTCAATGGCTTCTTCCAATCGCTTGAGGACAACGATGCCAGCGCCGCTGCCGAAAATCGTGCCCGCCGCCCGTGCGTCGAAGGCGCGGCAGTGTCCGTCTGGGGAGTTAATGCCGCCTTCTTGATGCAGGTAGCCGATCGCTTGTGGAAGTTGGATGCAGGAACCTCCGGCCAGCGCCAAATCGGATTCGCGATCGAGCAAGCTCTGACAGGGAAGATGAACAGACACGAGTGAGGACGAACACCCTGTCTGAACCGTTAGGGCGGAGCCTTTGAGATTGAGCTTGTAGGCCACGCGAGTGGCGAGGTTGTCGGGGCGATTGCTGTGGCGAATTTGACCCACCCCAACCGTGGCGATCAGCTCGGGGTTAGAAAATAGGTTGTAGAGAAAATAGCTGCCAACGCCAACGCCGCCGAACAGACTGATGGGATAGGAACACAGGTTGGGATTGTAGCCCGCTGTTTCTAACGCTTCCCAGGCTAGCTCCAAGAAAAGGCGCTGCTGCGGATCCATGATTTGAGCTTGGCGAGGAGGGTAGCCGAAGAAGTCGGCATCGAATAAGTCCACATCCTCTAGCACCACACCCGCGTTGACGAAATTGGGGCGATCGCGCATCTGCTGGCTCACCCCATTGGCTTGCAGCTCCTCATCCGAGAAGAATGAAACCGACTCCACTCCCTGACTTAAGTTCTGCCAGTACTGGGCGGGGGTGTCCGCGCCGGGGAAACGGTTCGCCATACCGATAATGGCGATCGCGTTGGGGGAAAGTTGCGTGGCGGCGGTGGTCATGGGTGGCTCGAACGTAGATGTCTGAAAGCAGAGAAATCATTCAATCCCGACGGTTACGAGCGCGATCGCGTGGGGCGGCGCTGGCGGGACTCTAATCGACTGGCGGCGCGATCGCGACTGCGAGCGACGGCGGAGGGTTGGGTTTGACTTTGGGTGAGATGAGCGGCGAGGGCGCTGACCGTGGTGTATTGAAACAGCTCGGTGATAGCGATATCGCGATCGAACAGCTCCCGCAGTCTGGCGTGGGTGGCGATGACGGAAAGGGAGTGACCGCCCAAGTCGAAGAAGTTATCCCGAATGCCGACTTTTTCCACCCCGAGAATCTCTTGCCAGAGGGCGGCGATTTGACGTTCGGCCTCCGTGCGGGGCGGGACGTAGGTGGCCTCCAGATCGGCACGGCTGAGGTCGGGATCGGGTAGGGCGTTCCAGTCCACCTTGCCGTTGGCGGTGAGGGGGAGCGTTTTGAGGGGGGTGAAGCTGGACGGACGCATGAACGGGGGCAGCTTTTGCTGGAGGAACTGCCGCAGGTCGCTGGTGCTGGGTAGCGATTGGCCTCTAGCGGCTACTAGATAGGCGGCCAAGCGGCGATCGCTAGCACTCTTCGTCCAAACGGTGACGGCAGCCTGTTGAATGGCGGGGTGTCCGACTAAAGCTGCTTCAATTTCGCCTAGTTCGATGCGGAAGCCGCGCAGTTTGATTTGGCGATCGCTGCGACCGATGAATTCTAATGTGCCGTCTGCGAGGTAGCGAACGCGATCGCCGGTTTTGTAGAGTTTGGCTCCTGCGGCTTGACTGAACGGATCGGATAAGAAGCGCTCTGAGGTCAGGTCGGGACGATTGAGGTAACCGCGTGCCACTTGCGCGCCGCCGACGTACAGATCGCCGACTACGCCGATGGGAACGGGGCACTGGCGATGGTCGAGGACGTACGCGCGGCAGTTGGCTAAAGGGCGACCGAGGGGAACGGTATCGGTGTCGTCTGCGCTGGTGGCGTGGGTGAGGACACCCACGGTGG
>JBCBTL010000014.1:0-13109 GCA_039818705.1 Cyanobacteria bacterium J06639_1 | reverse complement strand
ATGGCTCGTCGTCGCGTACACGTCCATCGCCTGATAGTACAGCTCTGGATCGGGTTGCCACCCTGCCACGTACCAATCAGTCTCAGGCACTGGAGCCGCTGTGAGCCGCCGCGCGATCGCCTCTCGTTCGGAGCCATCCCCCACGAGCAACAGACGCGATCGCACCCCCTGCTGGCGCGTCCACACCCAAGCGTCTGCGGTGAGTAACAAGTTTTTCTGCGGCACGAGCTGACCCAAAAAGGCGACCGTCGGTACGTCTGAGCTCCACTCCGGCGGCAGATCGGGCTTATCCATCCCCGCCGCCGACTCTGCGTTATCGCTCGGGAAGGTGCAGCCGTGATGCAGCACGTAGGTGGGGCGGGGGCGATCGTAGTACTGCTCGAATTCGCGGCGACTGCCTTCAGACACGAGCGCTAAGCGGTAGGGATGACGGCGATACCAGCGCTGCAGCAGCTTGCCGCGCCAGCGTCCCAGCGGGCGGCTGTCTTTCGTCGCCGTCATCGGCATGTGCATCACCCCAGCCACCGGAGCGACTTCGGCGGCCAAAGCGCCTGCCACGAAGTCCAGACCGTCTTCGTCGTACTGCTGATTGACCAAAATCGCCTGTGGAGCCAGCTCCCGACAAAAGGCCGCGATCGCCTGCTGCTGCCCGCGATCGCTGATGGACTGCAAAATCCGCAGCGGGCGCGATCGCAAGCCCAGCAGCGGCAGGCGATGCACGTCGGCTCCAGCCTCCGCGAGCGATCGCGCCCAGCCGTCCATGTAGTCAACATCCGATAGGAGGGCGCTGACGTTGCACCCGACTTCTGTTAGAGCCTGCGTGAGGTACACCAAATAGCGTTCGCCCCCTCCGCGAGCACTGGAATTCGAGCTGATCAGCAGGATGCGCGGCACGGCCATACGTTCCTTTCCGGTTTTGCAGGTTAAGTAGCGAGTTTTGCTGGCTTGCGGGTGTCAGCACGCTGGGATGCCGATGCTAGGATTTGCTTGGTTCGAGCGTAGCCATGCAAGGCGTACTTTTCATTCTCGTCATTTTGGTGCTCAGCGGCTTGATTGCCTACGTCGGCGATCGCCTGGGACACATTATTGGCAAAAAACGCCTGAGCTGGCTCAATTTGCGGCCACGCCACACGGCGATCGTCTTCACCGTTTTAACTGGGTTGGCGATTTCTTCGGTGACGCTGGGGCTGCTCTTGACCCTGAATCGCTCCCTGGCTGACGGCCTGTTCAATTACGGTCAGCGCGTGGCCGAGTTTGAGGAGCAAATCGACCAGCTCGATACCAGCTATAAGCTCCTGCAAGCCGAACGCGTTGCTACCGAAGATCGCCTCCTCTCGGTGCGGCAAGATTTGGCCGAGGCTCAGGTTCAGCGTGAAGAAGCGCAAACCCGCTTGGGCGAATTGACCGAACAACGCGATCGCCTGCTCGCACAACGCAACGAAACTGAATCGAAGCTGACGGAAGCGAACCGGCAGTTGAATGAAACCCAAGCGCGCTTGGAAGCGGAAAGCCAGCAGTTAGAGTCATTGCAGGCTGAGGCCAGAGCTGCCCAAGCCCAAATTGCCGATTTAGCAGCCGAGCGCGAAGACTTACAGCAGTCGCTCGTCGTTGCTGAAGGCGATCGCGCGGCAGCGGAAGCCGCCGTTGCGGATTTGCAAGCTCAGAAAGACGAATTGCAATCCCAAAAGGACGACCTGCAAGCGCGCAAAGACGAGCTACAAACCGATATTAACAGCCTGTTCGCGCAGGCCGTTCAGCTCCGGCGGGGCGAGGTGGCGATCGTCTCGGGCGAACTATTAGCCGCCCGCGTGATTCCCGGCGGGTTGCCATCTGACGACCTACGCCTCGCTGTCAATAACGTGCTGACGGTGGCCGAAACGCGAGCGCGTCAGCTAGGCGCACAACCGGCGGGAGATAGCGATCGCGCCGTGCAAATTACGGTTAGCGCCGTCACTCGGCTCGTGCAAACCGTACAGGAGCCGGGGAGCTGGCTCGTGCAGGTGTTCTCGATCACCAATCGCCTCAAAGGGGAACCCGTCCCGGCGATCGCTGAGGTCAAACCCAACCGCCTCCTGTTCGCCCAAAACGCGACGCTGGCGGAAACTAACGTGCTGCCCGGCCAGACCGAGGTAGAACTCGAACAAACGCTGCTGCGCCTGCTCGCGCGTGCCAATCAGCGCTCGCGCGATGCGGGCATTTTGGTCAATCCCGTGACGGGCACCGTCGGCGAATTTTCGCAAGCCCAGCTCTTTCAAATGGTGCAGTCGCTCAAAGCGATCGCGCAGCCCACTCAGGTTAAGGCCGTAGCTGCCGCCAACATTTACACGTCAGGCCCGCTAGAAGTCAATTTGGAAGCCGGGCTGTCCGACACTCCCGCTCGCGCCGCGTTCGACCGAGAGTTGTAGTCAGTCGCGCCCCTGGATAGGCGCAAGTGCCCTCATGACGCGCAGCGTATCGCTACGCGCGATCGCTAGAGGGCATGTCCCAATGCAGTTCGACCCGGCAGCCTTCCGCAAGGCAGTCGCGCTGCCAGCGGCCTCGGGGCAAATTCTGCGCGATCGTGTTCATAGCTTTGGTGCCGTAGCCGCCGCTGCGAGCGGCAGGCTGAAATTCACTGCCGTCGTTGCTGACGATCAAACTGCACTGCGCTCCTGTTTGGACGAGCTGAATCGACATCGTCGTGGCCGAGCCTTTGGGGGGATGCACGTGATGGACGATATTGGCGATCGCCTCCCGAAAAAATCGCATCACGTCTTCCCGCGCGTCGAGCCATTCGCTAGTGGTGGCTTCCTGCAAAGGGGCGATCTGGCGATCGACCGCAATGGCGAGGGTGCCAGCCGCAACGAGCGCATCTAAATAATCGTTCATGCCCTGGTGCAGACCGCCCTTGAGGGTGTCGGAAATGCCCCACTTGCTGGCGAGCGATCGCACGTCGTTGAGCTGCACGCGGATGCCAGAGCCGATCGCTTCTAATTGCGCCAGTACCTTATCGCAATCGAGGTCGGGATGTTCCCACTGCCACACTTCCAGCGAGTCCATCACCAGTTTCAGCTCTTGGAGTTCGCAGTCGTGAATGTCGGTGGCAACGCGGTAGAGCACTTTGCGCGCCTGCTGAATGGCGGCATCGCGTTCGGCTTGGCGCATGGCCGCCATTTCGCGCTGTTGGGCTTGGAGGCGATCGCGATTGTGCAAAATCACCAGCGTTAAGGCCGAGCTGATGGCCGTGCCCGTTCCCGTCAGCAGCGGCAGAGCAAGCGGCCAAATGCGATCGACCAGCCAAAGTTGACCGACCCCCCAGCCCCAGTACGAGAGCAGCGCGATCGCCACCCATCCGAAGCGACTGGCTGGAGACTGCACGGCGCGCAGCCACCGCGCCGAACTGGAGCCAGTACCGCCCGCCACCAGCGTGCCTGCGATCGCGCCCGCCACCAGCGTGACGACTCTAGTGAGGAACGGGGAGAGCGATCGCTGTTGGGTGACTTGCAGCAGTCCCGAAAGGACGTGACCCTGAAGTTCGACCGCCGCGATCGCGTCGCCGTAGGCCGTTTGCAGCGGAAAGGTTTCAGGCGAGCCTCCTACGAACCCAACCAGGACGATTTTGTCAGTTAGCGTGGCAAGCACGTCGGGGTTGGGCTCCCCCAAACAGGCATTGATGACGCGGGGACGACAGACTTCTTCGATCGGGACGATCGGAATTTGTCCCGACGAGCCCAGGGGAATGAAGCGGAATGGGTGACGGATGTGGGCGAAGGCCGCCGCCGCACGATCGCGATCGTATTTATTCAGGGTGAGGGTTTCGACCGAGGCAAATGGCTCGACTTGGTTGCTGTCGCGCCGCCGCAGTCGCGCTTGAAGCCGTGCTAGCCGTAGCGTGCCCAGCAAATCAGTGCGGTACTGGACGAACCCTTGCGCGTCTTCAGGGGGGACGAGGTAGTCGAAATCGAGAGAAGAGAACGGCAGGAAATGGTTGTAAACTGTCGTTTCGGCGCGATGAAAACTCTCGCTGACGCGGGCGGCGAGTACGACGCGATCGGAGTAGCCTTGAACGACCTGGCGGAGGGGAGCATCGAGGTCTTCATTGCCCAACGTCTGGGGCACGACGAAGCTAGCCGGAAGATTTAGCACCACCACGCGGGCTTTCGCGTCTTCCAACAGTCGCAGCGCCAAAGCAGCGTAGTTCACCCGTTCGAGGGCAAATTCAACAGTTTGAGTGCCTTCGCCGTCGATTTGTCCGTCAATTTGTCCGTCGATACCGACGATTGCGATTTCAGGGGCGGGGGGCTGAGAGCCGCGCCAGCGCAGCACTTGCTTTTGCAGGTCGCTTTCGAGCTGGAGGAGGGCAGGAGTGCCAGCCGCAACCGTGAGTAAGGTCGCCCAGCCCAATCCCCAGGCCAAACCGAACCCCCAGCGCCCCCAGCGGGCTCCTGCGGCGCGAGCGTTAGCGGCATTTGCACTAGAAGCAGAGCGATCGCGGGGCGAAACCATCGAGCTTTCGAGCGGTGCCAACCCCTAACCTATCAACTCTCTCTGGCAAAACCATTGCTCTCTCTGGCAAAACCCAGCAACTGTTACGGATGTTGTTACGTCACACGCGC
This sequence comes from Cyanobacteria bacterium J06639_1, assembly GCA_039818705.1. Classification (GTDB taxonomy): domain Bacteria; phylum Cyanobacteriota; class Cyanobacteriia; order Thermostichales; family PCC-7336; genus JBCBTL01. Next base: position 8,514 of record JBCBTL010000014.1, on the reverse strand, counting down.
TTTTATCCTCGCTTGAAATACGTGACATACTCCCGACACTCATGCTGAGCATAGAGCGCGGGCTTCTCCATCCCGTTGCCGAGACTTCGCGTTTTTCAGTGAGGCGATGCCCAACCCCACTTTCTTGACCAGCATTCCAGAGTTGATGTCACGCGGCATCGACACCTCACAATGGGGGCAATCATGCCAACGCTCCGATAAGCTCTTCGGAACCCGATTCAAGCACATTGCACAATGCTGGGATGTACCAGCAGGGTTCACCTTCACCACCAACCGCCCAGCTTTTGCAGCTTTGTACGGTAGGACTTCGTTCAGAAACCCCGCAATCCCAGCATCCGCAAAACTCTTATTCAGGCCAGACTTGGCCGCTTGACCGTTCGGCAGATACTTCCCCAATGCATCCTGCTTCGGCTTGTTCCGACGAGCCATATTGGCCACCTTCAAGTCCTCCACAAACAGCACTTCAGCTTGATTGAGGAGCTCGCCTGCCAGCTCGAAATGCCACTGTTTGCGTTGACGGGCGACCCGTTGATGACAGCGAGCAATGCGCTCATTCAGCTTGCGACGTGCCTTCGAGCCCTTTGCCCTCAACTCTCGTTTGGCCTGCCATGCCGCCAACGTTGCTTCCGCTTGACGTAGATGCTTTTGAGGCTTGACTTGAAAGCCATCGGAGCAAGACACGAAGTACTCCAAACCTGCATCAATGCCAATACTGTTCGCTTCTGTCGGGACAATCTCCACAACGGGGACAGTCGGCACCGACTTGTCTTCTAGAGTCAGCGTCACGTACCAACCATCTGCCTTGTGCGTCACCAGTGCCCGCTTGATCGTAAAGCTATCCGGTATCGGTCGATGCATGATGAGTTTCACCGCACCCAACTTGGGCAAGGTGATGCGATTCCCCTGGATACAATCCGGCTTCACCCGTTGGTAGGCAAAAGTGCGATAGCGATGCTTGCCCTTAAAGCGAGGACGCTCAGAACGCTTGCCGTGACTGTCACCCTTAATGAAGCGCTTGAAGGCCAAATCGACTCGCTTCACCATGTCCTGAAGCACGTCAGCATGAACGTCGGTATACCAGGGACGTTCTTGCTTGAGAGGAACCAAGGAGCGCTTCTGAGCGTAGTATTCTGGCTGCTCTCGGGGTGCGGCAATGCTGCACGTGAGCGGGCAGGCATTAGTAGAACATCGGCTCATCTCCCACCAATCGAAGCGCTCTGCCAACAGCCAGTTGTATTGGCGACGGCACAGTTCAAGCCATGCGCTCATGCGAGAGCGTTGCTCGTGGGTTGGCAATAGCTTGTATTGATAGGCGAGCTTCATATAATGAACGTAGCAAATGAAAGCTACGGTGAGAAGGATGAATGATGATTTTGTGTCATCAGGAAGGGCAGTATCAGACCTCAAAGCTCACTTGGTATTGACCACTAAGTATCGACGCAAAGTGTTGACAGAAAGCATGATTGAGCGTCTTCAAGAGCTGTGCTGTAACCATTGCTATAAATGGGAGTGCAAACCGATTGAGGTGAATGGGGAAGAAGACTACATTCATTTGCTATTTCAATACTATCCTCAGTTGGAGCTACCCAAGTTTGTGGGGAATATCAAGTCGGTGACCAGTCGTCGAATTCGAGACGAGTACCCCGAGCGAGTCGCCCAGTTTTACAGTAAGGCGGTGCTGTGGAATGAAGCGTATTTCATCGCGAGCTGTGGAGGAGTCACCATTTCTCGCCTCAGGGAGTACGTGCAGAGCCAGGGGCGAAAAGATAGGCAATCTGCGGGGCGTTGAGCCCCTTGCTTGCCGCGCTATCCTTCCCGACGCTCACCTCTTCGAGGTAGAGCGCGGGGCTCACGCGCATAGCTGATTTTGAGATGTCGTCTGAAAAGCTATCAGGATCCAGTGCAAGATTGCGTTTTGCGATCGCTCTTCGCGATATTCAGTGCGGGGAGTATTTTAGCTGTGGAGCGATCCCCCAGGCGATCGCCCCAGCTAGGGAAGCCAGCCATTGGGCGAACCCGCGATCGATAGAGATACCTCGTTGAGGATATCGAGCATGGATATCGAAGTGCTGAACCAGCCAGATAGCAGTATTGCCCGCGTGATTTTGGCGCAAAACGAAGAAGTCGTGGCGGAAGCGGGCTGCATGGTGGCGATGAGCGATTTTTTACAGGCCAACACGACGCTCCGTAAAGGCAAAGGCGGAGGGATTCTCGGCGGTTTGAAACGGATGGTCGCTGGCGAGTCTTTGTTTCTCAGTACGTTTCGATCGCCTCAAGCGGGCGGTGAGATTTTCTTGGCACCGAAATTACTGGGGGATCTCATCATCTGCGAGGCGAGTGCCGCAGGATTAGTCGTGCAAGCGTCGTCTTATCTGGCTTGTGCGGCTGGCGTGGTGGTTGATGTCGGGTTTCAGGGGTTTAAGTCGCTGTTTACAGGCGAGTCAATTTTCTGGCTGGAGATTTCTGGGGTTGGCCCCGTGCTGTTGAGTTCGTTCGGTGCCATTTTCGAGGTGGATGTGGACGGCGAATACGTGGTCGATACGGGACACATCGTCGCCTTCGAGCGCGCGCTGACTTTCGAGATTGGCAAGCCCCTCGGCGCAACCTGGTTGAGTACGTTTCTCGGCAAAGAAGGCTTGGTTTGTAAATTTAAGGGGCGCGGTAAGCTGTGGTGCCAAACCCACCATCCGGCTGCGTTCGGACGGCGAGTGGGTAGCCGATTGCCGCCGCGTTAAACTCAGCACTGTCGCAACGTTACACTGCACTTCCCGGATGCATTTTGAGGAGCGATCGCATGTCTCCCACAGCCCCATATCAGTACGACATTTCCCACGGCCCTGCCTACGCGCAGCTTAAGTTCGACCTCAAAGCCAACCAAACCGTATTGGTGGAAGCGGGCGGTATGGCCGCGATGGATCCGTGCGTCGAAATGAAATCGAAGGTGCGCGGCGGCCTGATGAAAGGGGTCAAGCGGATGTTGGGAGGCGAGTCGCTGTTTTTGAGCGAATTTACCGCCAAAGGCCAGCCAGGACAGCTTTTCGTCTCGCCGGGAGTGCCGGGAGACATTCAGCACTACGCCATTCCCGAGGGACGCAGTCTGTTCGTCCAGTCGTCAGGATTTGTTGCCGCTAGCCCGACCGTTGAAATTGACAGTAAATTTCAGGGGTTCAAAGGCTTTTTCAGTGGCGAATCGCTGTTCTTGCTTCATATCCTCGGCCCCGGCGACCTCTGGTTTAGCTCCTACGGCGCGATTTTTCCAGTAGATGTAGACGGTCACTACGTCGTGGACAGCAGCTTCATCGTGGCGTTTGAAGATACCCTCGACTACGACATTCAAATTCTGGGCGGCCTCAAAACCGGTCTTCTGGGGGGCGAAGGCTTTGTCTGTCGCTTCAGCGGCAAAGGCAAGATTTGGATTCAGTCGCGCGGCGTGTTTCAACTGGTTCGGTTTGTCAATCCTTTCCGCCCCATCAGAGACTGATGCGTTCTTTCCCGCCAGCGCCCCCCTCCGATAGCGATCACAACGCCCCCACCAGTAACCGCCAAGTGCTCGGGGTGCTCGGGGCGTTCGTCAGCATTCTGCTCGCGATCTTTATCGCCCTCGGCTGGCTGGCAAACAATCTGGTCTGGTTCATCCCCGAATCGGTGGAAGTGCAGTTGGGGCGCGCGGTCGTTCCGGCCTTTGCTGCGAGTGCCGACCAAAATTCCCCCATCGCTGCCGAACTCGATCGCCTGCTCGACCAGCTCGAAGAAAACTTGCCCGAAGATCAGCGCGATCGCGACTATCAGGTGCTGTATTTCGACGAAGACACCGTCAATGCAGCGGCAATTCCCGGCGATCGCGTGCTCATGTATCGGGGCTTGATTGCCAAGGCCGAGTCCGAGAACGAAGTGATGATGGTCATGGGGCACGAGCTGGGGCATTTCACCAATCGCGACCACCTCCGCGGCATCGCCCGGCAATTGGCCTTTCAAACGGCGATCGCGATCGTGGTGGGAGATGCGTCGGGATTGACGGCGTTGGGCGCGTCCGTCACTCAGGCGATCGCGGGCGCGCAGTTTTCCCAGGGGCAAGAGCTGCAAGCCGACAAGGTGGGGCTGGATTTATTGAACGCCCATTACGGTCACGTCGGCGGCGCGACGGCGTTTTTCGCGCGATTGCAAGACGAACGCCCCGGCAGCGTCGACTTTCTCGCCTCTCACCCCGTTCCCCGGCGGCGGGTGCGGGCGTTGGAGAATCTCATTGGCGATCGCGGCTACGCCCGCGCCGACTTGAAACCGTTCGAAGAGCCCCTAGCTGCCCTTCAGGAGTAACCCGTTCTTCAGGAGCGACCCGATGAAGTACGACATCAAATACAAACCCTCGTTCGCAACCCTGTTCGTCACCCTGTCGCCGGGGGAGAGCCTCGTGGCTGAAGCGGGATCGATGGCGACGATGGATTCGCAAATTGAGATGAAAACCGAATTCAACGGCGGCTTCTTTGCCGGATTGCTCAAGCGTCTGTTCGGAGGCGAGTCGCTCTTTATCAATCGCTTCACCAACATCTCGCAGCAGCCCCAAAATCTCGTCATCACCCAAGAAACGATGGGAGACATGGTGGGGCTGACGCTGCAATCCAACTCGCTGTGTTTGCAGCCGGGGGCGTTCATTGCCTGTCACCCCGGCGTAAAACTGGGGATGCAGTGGGCGGGGTTCAAAAGCTTCATTTCGGGCGAAGGACTGTTCCGGCTCGTTGTCAGCGGTCGCGGCCCGGTCTTTTTCGGGGCGTACGGCGGCATCACCAAGCGCCACATCGATCGCGAACTGGTGGTCGATACAGGCCATTTGGTCGCTTACGAGCCCAGCCTAACCATGAACATCGGGCTAGCCACCGGCGCGATCGGCTCGCTGACCTCGGGTGAGGGCTTGGTAAATCGAGTCAAGGGGCGCGGAGTCATTTACTTGCAGTCCCGTACCATCAGCGGGCTAGTGGGCTATTTGCGTCCGAAAGTTTAGGCGATCCCCTGGAGTGGCGCTTCGCGTCGATTCCGTGTTTATCAGCAGGTTGACTTGTCAAAAAACGGGCAAGCTAAGATCGCAGTAAGAGAGTGTTACTACGCGATCGCCGTGCTTGGGAGCTGAGGTAAAATCCACTCAGCATGACTCGTTCGGCAGTTTCTCGCGCGTCGATTCCATTTACTTGCACGCCGAAGTGTCCTTTGCCAGTTGACTGCGAACCATGGGTACGAACGTTATGACGGCGCAGCCGGAAGAGTCCACTGTCATTCGCTTCAAGCACGTCTTGCAGGTGGAAGACCGAGATGGCGTTCGCGAAGTCGCGCTGGGCGAGCCGAAATATTTCATCGGGCGCGATATTGCGAACGATATTTGCCTGAATTCACAATTCGCCTCCCGCTATCACGCGTCGCTACTGCGGGTGCCGTCTGGCAAAGGCGATTATTCATACCAAGTTTTAGACGGCGATCTCGAAGGCAAGCCCAGCACGAACGGCCTGCTAGTGAACGGCAAAAAAGTGAAGTCCCACAACCTCGACGCGGGCGACACCATCGTCATCGGCCCCGACGCGAAACTGGTCTATCAGCTCATCCTCAAATAGCGATCGCCTCCAACTCCCCGATCGCGAGATTCCTGCTTACAGTTGAGGGGATGTCGCGTTCCCTCGGAGCGAGTTTGGATGTCTGACGTATCTCGCGATCGCCTCACCCCCCTCGGCGTACCTCCGACGGCGTGGTACGTAGATGAAACCACTGCGGACATTTCGCGATCGGAGCAGCCCTCCCGCATCGTCACGCTGCAAACCGAAACGAAGCAACTGCGGCTCGACCTTGCCAAGACCGCGATCGTCGTGGTGGACATGCAGAACGATTTTTGTCACCCGGACGGTTGGCTGGCGCATATCGGAGTGGATGTGACCCCAGCGCGATCGCCCATCCCCCACCTGCAAAAACTCTTGCCCGCGTTACGAGCCGCTGACATCCCCATCATCTGGCTCAACTGGGGGAATCGCGCGGATTTGCTCAACATCAGCGCCGGACTGCGCCACGTCTACGATCCCACGGGCACGGGGGTAGGACTGGGCGATCCGCTGCCGAGCAATCAGGCTCCGGTGCTGACGCAGGGAAGCTGGGCGGCGGCGGTGATAGACGAACTCCCGCAGGAACCTGAAGACATTCGGGTCGATAAGTACCGCATGAGCGGATTTTGGGATACACCGTTGGATAGTATTTTGCGAAATCTGGGGCGGACGACGCTGCTGTTCGGCGGCGTGAATGCCGACCAGTGCGTGATGGCGACGCTTCAGGATGCAAATTTCCTCGGATATGACTGCATTCTGGTGTCCGATTGCGCGGCGACTACATCCCCCGAATACTGCTGGCTGGCTACGCTGTATAACGTCAAGCAATGCTTCGGGTTCGTCTGCGATTCGACAGCGTGTTTATCTGCTCTCACTTCTCGTTAGTTGGCATTACTTTAATCTGCCTCGAAGTTAATTTGTAGTTTGCATCGAGTGTTTGCAGCGCGTCCGATTTGGAGAGATCGCAGCTCATGAGCGGTACGAATTGCGTCATTCCCACCGTGCGATCGCCCCGCGACTACCGCGCCTATCGCATCAGCCCCCACGACACGAATCGGCTGGCGCTGGTGTTCGACCCCACATCCGATGACGTGACGTTCACCTGCTGCGTCGAGATTTACGATGTCGGCGGCAAAACTCCACCCAACCGCCATCAGCACGCGGCGGAAATGTTTTTCATTCTCAAAGGCGAAGGACGAGCGCACTGCGATGGCAAAGTGGTGGAATTGCGATCGGGAGACAGTTTGCTCGTGCCCCCCGACGGCATTCACGTTATTGAAAACACCGGAGCGGAGCGGCTGTACGCCCTGTGCATCATGGTGCCGAACGAGGACTTTGCCGAACTGATTCGCAGCGGCACGCCCGTCGAGCTAGACGAAGAAGATATGGCGGTATTGTCGAAGATGAATCAAGCGGTGGCGCACCACTAGCGATCGCTCCAATTTTTTTGCACTTCACAGGACTGCATCCATGCCCGAGTACGAAGCCATCGTGCGGCGCTGCCGTTTGCTAGACGAACCCGAACTGCAAGACATCGCGATCGCCGATGGCACGTTCGCCGCGATCGCCCCCAACCTCCCCAGCGCCGCGCAAGAGTGGGACGCAGAGGGCAAACTCGTCACCGCCCCCTTTGTGGAATCTCACATCCACCTCGACTCGACGTTCACGGCGGGCGATCCCAGATGGAATCAGAGCGGCACGCTATTTGAAGGCATCGAAATCTGGCGCGATCGCAAGCAGAACTTGACATTAGAAGACGTGCGGGAACGCGCGATCGCCGCCCTCAAACAACAGGCCAAAAACGGCGTGCTGTACGTGCGCAGCCACGCCGACGTGAGCGAAACGAGCCTCACCGCCCTGAAAGGTCTGCTGAGCGTCCGGGATGAAGTGAAAGACTGGATGCACCTGCAAATCGTCGCCTTTCCGCAAGATGGCGTGTTCGGCAGCCCCAAACAAGCAGACCTCATGGCCGAGGCGATGCGCTTGGGAGCCGACGCGGTGGGCGGGATTCCCCATTACGAACTCACCCGCGAGGATGGCCTGCGATCGCTCGACCTCATCTTTGGCTGGGCGGAACAGTTCGACGCGCTCATCGACATCCACTGCGACGAAATTGACGACGACCAAGCCCGCTTTCTGGAGACCGTAGTAGCCCACACGCTGCGGCGCGACATGGGCGATCGCGTCACCGCCAGCCACACCACGGCGTTTCACTCGTATGGCAACGCCTACGCGGGCAAATTATTGGGATTCATCCGGCGATCGCAGCTCAACTTCGTCGCCAATCCACTCATCAACATCACGTTACAGGGGCGCACGGACACGTACCCGAAGCGGCGAGGGGTCACGCGCGTGCCGGAACTGCGAGCGATCGGGGCAAACGTCTCGCTAGGACACGACTGCATTTTCGACCCCTGGTACAGCATGGGCACGGGCAACATGCTCGACGTGGCGCACATGCTGGTTCACGTCTGTCAGATGACCGGACGCGACCAAGTGCGCGACTGCTTCGAGATGGTCACCACGAACGGGGCGAAGACGCTGCACGTCGGCGATCGCTACGGCATCAAAGTGGGCAACCCGGCTAATTTCGTGGTGCTGAACGTGGAGGATGCGTTTGAAGCCATTCGACATCGCGATCGCCCCCGCTACGTGTTCAGCCGAGGGCATTTACTGGCGGAGACAGCTCCGGCACGCGATCGCTTTCATCCGCTCCCGGAAAGATCCGCTATCCTCAAGTCGTGATTGAGAATTTGCCCCATGCGCTACCCAATGAATGTGGCTCGCGATCCCCTGAGTGCGTTTGCGTTCACGCTAGTCAACATCAACGAATCCAACAGCTACGTCGAACTCACCGAATCCGAGCTGATCGTCTCTGAGGGCAGCGCGTTTGCTGAAACCTTCGCCCTCTCTGAGTTAGGTCGCGCCAGCATTTCCA
>JBCBTL010000013.1:4151-13299 GCA_039818705.1 Cyanobacteria bacterium J06639_1 | reverse complement strand
AAGCTCTACATCTTTTGGGCTGGCTGGCAGGCAGGCGCTTATAACCTGGTGCTGATTGGTTTGATTACCAGTGTGATTTCCATCTATTACTACATTCGTGTGGTCAAGATGATGGTGGTCAAAGAGCCGCAAGAGATGTCAGCCGCTGTCGAAAATTATGAAGCGCCTGACTGGACTGCCTTAGGGATGCGCCCGCTCCAGCTCGGAATGGGGTTCACCCTCGTCGCCACCGTGCTGATGGGAATTTTGTCGAATCCACTCTTTACGCTGACGACAGCATCTGTTGAAGGCAGTGAGTTTTTGCACGCGTACGCCGCTGCCCCTCAGAAGATCTCTGCGGACGAGCTGGCCGCGATCGCTTTTCCCGCAGAGCTGTTATCGGGCGAGGGAGCCAACTGAAGAGAGCTGGGTACGCTTGCCGATGGACTCGAAGGGTTCGGGGTTTGCTGGGCTCGTAAATATGCTGAAAGAAGAGGGGTACTATCCTAATAGTGCTAGTCAGAGTGAGCGGCAGTGGGGCGAACTTCGTCTCGCCCTCCGCCCAGGTATGATGAGCCATAAATGCATGTCGGTGAAGGCACGGACTGATGAGTGTTAACGGAGAAGAGCTGCTACGGCAGTATGCCAAAGGGAAGCGCGATTTTCAGGGGTTGACGCTCGTCCAAGCCAGCTTGAAAAGAGCCGATCTGAGTGCGATTAACTGGGTTGAGGCGGATCTGTACAAGTCCGATCTCAGCGAAGCGACTTTAAATGAAGCCTGTCTGCAGGGCGCGAAGCTGCGACGGGTGGATCTCAGTCGCGCGACGTTGAGTCGAGCCGTGTTGCATAAGGCTGACATGCAAGAAGCTGATATGAGCGACGCGGATTTGTATCAAGCAAATTTGACTGAGGCTAGCTTGCGCGGCGCAGACCTGATCAACGCCAGCCTTGAAGATGCGGATTTGCGCGATGCGGATTTGCGCGATGCCGTGCTGCTGGGGGCCGACCTCACGAACGCGAATCTGCAGGGTGCGCAGCTCGCCGGAGCCGAGCTGGAGGGGGCGACCTTTGAAAACACCACCATGCCTGACGGTACCGTCCGCGACGAACCGTACGAAAAATCCGGACTGACAGCCTCGATCGCCTGAGATTCGATCTCGTGTCGCTCCCTGTTTCAGGGTTGGAATATGGCGATCGCGCTCCTTGCTGGTGCGTGGTGAAGGCCGTTCCGATCTCGGTCGGACGGTGCACTTGTAGAGCGGTGCTGCGCGTCCTATCGAGAGTTGGGAGGTTCGTGGGGGCGTTATAAAACTTCAGAGATCGTGCCGATTGATTCCCGTATGGTGAACACTAGCGCGGTACTGCCGTCTGTGAATGGACGCTAGCGCTGTGTCGTCATTGATTGGGAGAGTATACTCCATGGTTCAGCGCGGTTCGAAAGTGCGAGTCCTTCGGAAAGAATCCTACTGGTACAGAGATGTCGGTACGGTCACCTCCATCGATAAGACCGGCATCATTTATCCCGTGATCGTTCGCTTCGATAAAGTCAATTACTCCGGCCTGAACGTGAATAACTTCGCTGAGAAAGAGCTGGTCGAAATCGAAGCTCCTAAAAAATAAGTCTCTTGACCTGCCCAGCTACAGAGTCCGAGTCTTTCTTTTATCAAGGAAGGCTCGGACTTCTCGTTGGCGATCGCGCTTTGCCGACTCGTATTTCACAGCTTGCTCATGTGTGCTTCACCCAGTGCTTTATCGGCTCCTATTGCCCTGTACGACACCACGTTGCGCGATGGCGCTCAACAGGAAGGGCTCTCGCTTTCAGTTGAAGATAAACTGCGCATTGCCAGATCTTTAGACGCACTCGGGATTCCCTTTATTGAAGGTGGCTGGCCGGGGGCAAATCCGAAGGACGTGCAGTTTTTCTGGCAGTTGCGAGAGGAGCCGCTCGAACGGGCGCAGGTGGTGACGTTCTGTTCGACCCGGAGGCCGGGAGGGAGTGCCAAAGACGATCGCATGTTGCAAGCCATCCTGGCGGCGGGAACGGAGTGTGCCACCGTGTTCGGCAAGTCTTGGGATTTGCACGTGACGGAAGGATTGGGCACAACGCTGACGGAAAATCTCGAAATGATTCGGGATACGATCGCCTTCTTGCGATCGCAGCAGCGCCGCGTTTTTTACGATGCCGAGCATTGGTTCGATGCCTACCAGCGCAATCCTGACTATGCCTTAGAAACGCTGCACGCAGCAGCGCAAGCGGGTGCGGAATGGCTTGTGCTATGCGATACCAATGGGGGAATGTTTCCCGAGGAGATCGAGCGCGTCACTGGTGCCGTAATGGCCGAGTCTCATCATTGGCCTGGAGTCAAAGTGGGCATTCACACCCACAATGATGGCGAGCTGGCGGTGGCAAACGCGATCGCTTCCGTCCGGGCTGGGGCAGAAATGGTGCAGGGTACGATCAATGGCTACGGCGAGCGTTGTGGCAATGCCAATTTGTGCAGCCTCATTCCGAATTTGCAGCTCAAGTTGGGATACCAGTGCATTCCGTCAGAAAATATGGCGCTCCTGACCGAGACCTCGCGATCGGTGAGCGAAGCGGCGAATATGGCTCCTGACGATCGCGCTCCCTTCGTCGGGCTGTCAGCCTTTGCCCACAAGGGTGGCATTCACGTGAGTGCCGTGCGCAAAAATCCCCTGACGTACGAACATCTCGAACCCGAACGAGTGGGGAACACGCGCCGCATCGTGGTGTCGGAGCAGGCCGGGATTAGCAATATTGCCGCGAAACTTTCTAGCTTCGGGGTAGAGATTCCCAAAACCAACCCGATGCTGCGGGATATTTTGCAGCGGCTGAAGCAGTTAGAACATCAGGGCTATCAGTTTGAGGCGGCGGAGGCGAGCTTTGAGCTGCTGGTGCGCGGCTGTCTCAATCAGCGTCCGCAGCTATTTGAATTGACCAGTTTTCACGTTCATTGCACGACCCAGAATCAGGCGATCGCGGCGGTCGTGCCTCTGGCTGGCTCGGGCACTGACGTGCAGGCGATCGCGACCGTGAAAGTGGTAGTCAAAGGGGAAACTCGGATTACGGCGGCGGAGGGGAACGGCCCCGTATCGGCTTTGGATGGTGCGTTACGCAAAGCTTTGGTGGAGTTCTATCCCGCGATCGCAGACATGCAGCTAGCCGACTACAAGGTACGCATTTTGGACGGGCAAGCCGGTACAGACGCTCGCACGCGCGTTTTGATCGCGTTTGTCAGCACGCCCTCGTCAGCTCAACCCGCCCGCCGCTGGACGACGATCGGCGTATCGGAAAACATTATTGAAGCGTCTTATCAGGCCTTGGCAGAGGGTTTGGAATACGGCTTGTCCGATCGCCTGGGATGGCTACAGGGGGACGCGATCGCCGCGTTGCGGTCTCAATCCTAGTCAGCCGTCAAACCGCGATTTCTCGGGTCTTGTATTTCTCGGAGCTTGCTGCCCTCGCATGAGCCGAGATCAGGCTTCTAAATTCTCAGCTTCAGAGAGTGCGACTTCCGGCTCGAAAGGTTCAGCCGTAGCTGCACTCAACTCGGCCACAGCATCTTGTTCCACGACTGATTCCTGCAAATCTTTGAGGTCTGGTGCGGCCGTATCTTTGGGAGTGGCGATCGCCCCCCGCAACCACAGCGGCGCAATGAAAGTCGTCGCAATCACCATCACGATGATGCCCGCTTCCAATGAGCTAGACAGCACGCCACTGGCAGCGCCCACGCCCGCAAACACTAGACCCACTTCGCCGCGAGGAATCATACCCACGCCGATCGCGTATTGGTTGATTCCCGGCTTGCCGAACGCCCCTAATCCCGCACTCAGCTTCCCGATAATTGCCACCACGATCAGAAATGAGGCGATGATCAGTCCTTCTCGGTTGGCTGGATCGAGAGGGTTGAGTACGGCCAAATTGGTCTTAGCGCCAACGCTGACGAAAAAGATGGGAACGAATAAATCTGAAATGGGGCGAATGGTTTCTTCCAGCTCTTCGTGCTTGTCCGTTTCCGCCAGAATCAATCCGGCAGCGAACGCCCCCAAAATGCCTTCCAACTTAATGATCTGACCGATGTAAGCCAATACGAACGCAAGTACCAGAGCCGGGACGATCAGTTTTCCGCGCGTGTTCAGCTCGTTAACTAACCCTACGAAGAAGGGACTGAGCAAGCGACCCAACACGATCGCCCCCACCAAAAACACCACCGCGCTGACCACAATGACGCCGATGTTGGCGATATCCACTTCACCCGTTTTCGCCAAGCCAGCCACGACCGCCAGAATGATGATGCCGAGAATGTCGTCTAGTACGGCAGCACCGATGATGATTTGGCCTTCAGCAGACGAAATTTTTTGCAACTCGGCCAGCACTCGTGCCGTGATGCCGATACTGGTCGCCGTCAGCGCCGCACCTGCAAAAATAGCCGGAACGGTCGGGACGTTGAAGACGTAGAGCAACCCCAGCGTTCCTGCCGCGAACGGGACGACGACCCCGACGATCGCCACCGCCGCCGCCTGTGGCCCGACGCGCAAAAGTTCTTTCAAATCGGACTCTAAACCGATCTCGAATAGGAGGATGATGACCCCAATTTCGGACAGGATGTTGAGCACTTCACCCTGCGCGGCAAACACTTCGGCGATCGCGTCCGACCCCAGCCCCGCTGTCATCTGCATGAACTGCATCAAACTGGAGGACTGCGCCAGTTCGAGCAGCTCACTGGGACTGACGTTTCCTTCTACGAACACCAACAAATGCAACACCGAAGCCCCGACGATCACCCCTCCGAGTAATTCCCCCAACACCTCGGGAAAGCTGAGCCGGGCGCAAATTTCTCCCGCCAGCTTGCTCGCCATGTAAATCACGATGAGGGAGAGCAACACCGACGCCAGGATGAAAGGGCCGATCTCAGCTGCCGTCGTAGCGATGAGGGGATGGAGCGTAAACAACGGGTTGACCTCGCGATGGGAGAGTGCGTGTGCGGTAATAAAAACCGAAAACGGCAAACCGCGTCAGAGAAACAGCAGCGCGTGCCGACAGCCTGAAAAAGTCGTGGCTGTAATGCTTAATACTCATTTAACACTGATTGTTGAAGGGTAAAGACACGAGCTTTCCGAACCGAGCAAACAAGGGACAAACGGGTAGAGCTGTCTGTGGGTAACCGTCTGCGGCAGGCTTCGGCTACTGTCGCGACTGGGCGGGCGATCGCGCATCCGCCTGCGGGAAGAAATAGGCTGTCAGCGGGCACTCTAAAGTCAGTGCCGTTAGCAAGACGTCTCTTCTTGGAAGGGTGCGATAGACTGACGGCGGTTTTGTTTGAAATGACGCATTCGTGAGAGAGGAGTACGTCCGTGGCGAATTACAATCGCGGCATCATGAAGTTCCCGAATGCCGATCGCCCCGCAACGGTGGCGATCGCTGCAACTATCCTGTTCGGGATTATCGGTGGGTTGATTTGGTTGGCGCTGACCACTGCCTACGCAGTGTGAGCGGCTGGCTTGATTTCCTAAACATCTGATTTCCTAAATAACCGATCGAACGGTGTCGCTGACTCAGATCGGGCGGCGAGCGCGCAGTCAGGCATATTTTCTCCCCCAAAGGTTAGGCATAATGGTGAAACATTTTGTCGCTTTGGGAGCGCGCGCCGCATGGAACCTGCTGTATCGCCAACCGAGGCTCCGACTCTGCTCGATCGCGTGTTGATTTTCGACACCACATTACGCGATGGCGAGCAGTCTCCGGGAGCTACGCTAAACGCTGAAGAGAAGTTGGCGATCGCGCGTCAGTTGGCTCGATTGCAGGTAGACATTATCGAAGCCGGGTTCCCCTTTGCTAGCCCTGGCGATTTTGCGGCAGTTCAAGCGATCGCCCGCGAAGTTGGCACGCCCGACGGCCCCACCATTTGCGGACTGGCGCGCGCCACGAAGCAAGATATCGACGCCGCCGCCGAAGCGCTCCAGCCAGCCGCAAATGGACGCATTCATACCTTTTTGGCGACTTCCGACATTCACATGCAGCACAAGCTGCGCAAAACCCGTGCGGAAGTGCTCGCCACCGTCGAAGAGATGGTGGCCTATGCCGCGTCGAAAATGGCAGACGTGGAGTTTTCCCCCGAGGATGCCGGTCGCTCTGACCCTGAGTTTCTGTATCAGGTCTTAGAAACCGCGATCCGCGCCGGAGCCTCCACCATCAACATCCCGGACACAGTCGGCTACACGATGCCGGAAGAGTTCGGCAAGTTGATTAAAGGCATTCACGACAACGTTCCCAACATCGATCGCGCGGTCATTTCCGTTCACGGTCACGACGATTTGGGCGTGGCGGTGGCGAACTTCCTCGAAGCCATCAAAAACGGCGCCCGCCAGGTGGAATGCACGATCAACGGCATCGGCGAGCGCGCCGGAAATGCCGCCCTCGAAGAATTGGTCATGGCGCTACATGTCCGCCGACCGTACTTCAATCCTTACTTCGGTCGTCCGGTTGAATCCGAACGCGCTCTTACGACCATCAAAACCCAGGAGATTTATCGCACCTCGCGCATGGTCTCGAACATGACGGGGATGTTGGTGCAGCCCAACAAGGCGATCGTGGGGGCAAATGCGTTCGCGCACGAGTCTGGCATTCACCAGGATGGCGTGCTCAAGCACAAGCAAACCTACGAAATCTTAGATGCTCAGCTCGTCGGCGTGCATTCCAACTCCATCGTCTTGGGCAAACTCTCGGGACGAAATGCCTTCCGCACCCGCTTGGGCGAACTAGGCTTCGAGCTGTCCGAGCAGGAACTCAACAAAGCGTTTCTGCGTTTCAAAGAGCTAGCCGACAAGAAGAAAGAGATCTCCGATCGCGATTTAGAAGCGATCGTGAACGACGAAACCCGTCAAATCCCCTCGTCTTTCCATCTCGAACACATCCAGGTCACCTGCGGAAAAGATCAGCTCCCCACCGCAACCGTCACGATTTTGACTCCCGATGGCCAGGAGCTAACGGATGCCGCAGTGGGGACGGGGCCAGTGGATGCAGTGTACAAAGCCATCAACCGCTTGGTAGACATCCCGAATCGGTTAATCGAATTCTCCGTGCAGTCCGTCACGGCGGGCATCGACGCGATCGGGGAAGTGACGATTCGCTTGCGGCACGAGGGTCGCGTATTCTCAGGGCATTCGGCGAATACCGATATCGTGGTTGCCTCGGCGTATGCCTATCTCAACGCCCTCAATCGTTTGTACTTCGCCCTCAATGGCCCGCAGCGCAACACCGCGCAACTCGAAGCGGCGGCTGAGAAAATCTAGGCGCTCGTTACGTCGGCGCGGGAGCTGACTCTGAAGGATCGTTCGCGTCGTAGCTCCGTTCTTGGAACACTTCGCGAGCGATCCTGACGCCGTTGGCGGCCAACTTGAAATCGGCACACAAGGCAACTTCGAGTACGGTTTCCAAGATCGCCCGTTTGCTACAGCCCATATTGAGGGCGGAATGAAGGCGAGCTTTGAGCTGCGATCGCCTCTGGCTACCTGCCGTCATCAGCACTGCGATCGCGACGAGTTCTTTGGCTTTCGCGTCAATTTGAGCGCCTTGCCAACACGACCCCGACGACTCGACCAACTCGCGCGTGAGGTCGGGTTCGATGGTTTCGAGCTGGCGCAGCGCTTGTTCGACCGCAGCACCATAGGCTTGGCGAACCTCGTACCAGCGGTACTCGCGATCGCCACCGATCTCGTCCATCTCGAAGGAGTCACTCACCCCTCCATCCCTCCGTATTGCCTAAACCACCTTATCGTCTAGACCAATTATGGACTCGCTTGTCATGCCGCCGTCTCTTGCGGGAGATAGGTCGGGGGATAGGTCTCAAGTGGGGGGTGGGCTACGCTAAAAGGAGTTCGATCCTGCACAATTTCGCGGGTGCTGCCGCGTTTGAGGGCGAATGAATGTTGCGGGGTGCGGTATCGCGTTTCGCTGCTGCTGCGCATACGATATGAACTGGTGGCGAGATTGAGGAGATGAATGTCTTTGGCTCGCACGGCATGACTCGCACCAAAGTACTGTAGTGACCTGTTCGGCAGGAGTGGTTATGAAATTAGCTCGCCCCCTAAGTCTCGCGATCGCCGCGTGCTGCGGTTTGTGGTTGGCCTCGCAAGCGGTAATGGCCGCGCCCGCCCGTCAAAATCCCGTCATCATCGCACAAGCCGATAGTGCTGCGGGCGGTCTCTCGCGCGAAGAAGTGACGAAGCGTTTAGACGCTGTGCCCGTGTTCGCGATCGTGTCGACGGATGGTACACCCATCCTGGCAACTGTGGATCGCGAGGGAGAGCAAGTCCAAATCGCAAATTTCTGGCTCGACCCGACTGAGGCAGTCAAGACGATCGACCAAATCAAGTCTCGCACCCCCGACATCGGCGCTCAGGCTCGCGTCGTGCCGCTGTCGTTAGGCTACGCCTTCACCGTGGCTGAAGAGCAGAAGGGCAAGGACGACGACTTAGTATTCCAAGTGCTGCCCAAAGTCAGCGTGGTGTCTGAAGCCTTGACTATGGTCAAAGAGGAAGCCGGTCAGGAAGATGTCACCGAGTTCCCTGGCGTGCCCCTGTTCTACGGCGAGTCAGACGAAGGCGTTTTGACGGTCGAAAGCAACGGCAGCGAAGTCGTACCCTTCTTCTTCGATCGCTCCGATCTCAAAGCTGCATTGGATAACGCCAGCCAAGCCAACCCTGGCGTCACCGAAAAAACCACGATTGAAGTCACGACGCTCGAACAGGTGGTCAGCTCCATGCTCGACCCCAGTTCCGAGCAGAGTGTGGCGAAGATTGCGTTCGTCCCCTCCCGCACCGCTCTCGAAAGCGTGCCTGAATTCGCAGAGAACGCCCCCGCAGGCCAATAAGCTCAGTTTCGACCGATTTGGCTGCGTCCGGCGATCGCCCCTCTCCCTCCAAACTGCTCCGTCAGTTAACCCAGTGGAGATCTGAGGCGATCGCCTTAGCGTGTTTGCAAAACATCGAACCGCGCGAAGTCGATCTGTTGCTCGATCGCATTGCGAAGTGGTCGGCTCGTGATCGCCTCCTCGGTTGCAGTCCCGAACGAGTGAACTGGGAACAACTGGAAGACTTCTGGCAGCGGCGCTGGCGAGAGCGAGTGCCGCTGCACTATCTTTTGGGCGTA
>JBCBTL010000013.1:0-4141 GCA_039818705.1 Cyanobacteria bacterium J06639_1 | reverse complement strand
GAAACCGAACTCCTGATCGACCTCGTCTGCCCGCAGGTATTAGCCGCCCCACCCCAAAGCACTTGGGCGGACTTGGGTACGGGGAGTGGAGCGATCGCGATCGCTATAGCCCGCCTCCGTCCCGATCTGTACGTCGAAGCGATCGATCTATCGGCTGATGCCTTGCAAATAGCAGCTCGAAATGTCGAACGATATGGTTCAGGCGATCGCGTGCGCCTCCATCAAGGCAGTTGGTTCGCTCCACTGGCAACGAAGCAGGGTCAGCTACAGGGTATGGTGTCTAATCCGCCTTACATTCCCTCAACAGACATTGCCGAATTGCAACCCGAAGTCGCTCGCCACGAACCCCATCTGGCATTGGATGGAGGGACTTCGGGCACAGAGGCGATCGCACTTTTAATGAAGTCAGCCCCGGATTACATCATATCGGGAGGCTTTTGGGCAGTCGAACTCATGCAGGGGCAAGCTTCCGAGGTTGCAACAGCGCTAGAACGGGACGATCGCTATCGCAACATTGCCATTCATGTCGATCTCAATGGCATCGATCGCTTCGTCAGTGCCAAGATCGTCTGAGTCACGTTCAGAACTCAGCCGTGCCCAACTTGGTGTCTTTTGAAGACCTTCGCGATCGCGCCCTCGCCGGAGAAGCTATCTGTTATCCCACTGATACCGTCCCAGCGTTAGCCGCCCGCATCGACCGCTCTCAAGCCATTTTCCAACTCAAACAGCGATCGCCTGACAAACCGCTGGTGTTGATGGGTGACAGTCTCGACCAACTGAAGCCCTACGTGCGCGGTTGGGAGTCGGCCTGGACTGAGTTAATCGAACGAGGCTGGCCGGGAGCGCTGACCTTAATTTTGCCCGCCTCCGACCGCGTTCCGGCAGAGGCGATCGCGGGAGGGAATACCGTCGGCCTCCGCGTCCCCGATTTAGATATTGCCCAACAGCTTCTCGACCAGGCAGGGCCCCTGTGGGCGACGAGCGTGAATGTCTCGGGACAGGCTCCATTGCTGACCCCAGAGGCGATCGCGACAGTCTTCCCGCAATTGCCAATTCTGCACGTACCGTTCCCGGCTTCTGCAATTCCCTCCACCGTGATGAAATGGAACGCGGGACAATGGGAAACCTTACGAAAGGGAACATTTCCCGCGTAGCATCTTCACGTAGATAGGCGATATGGCGCGCAATCTCGATGAATTCCGGGAAATCCAATGATTTAGACCTAGAAACATCAGAACAGACCCCTAGATGTCCGTTCGCATTCCAACGCGCCGAAATGCTGCGTCGGTTCAAGGCCGATTTTTTCACGACCCTCAACCACGATCTGCGCAGCCCCATTAACAATCAAGTCAGCTCGCTCGAAATCGTCCTAGCCGACCTCCACGAGTCGAAAGCGGAGATGCGAGAGTTCATCACCGAAGCTCAACGAGCTGCGAAGCATCATCTCGAATTGGTTGAAGCCTGCATTGCTGTCGGGAAATACTGTCCGCCCGTGCGAGCGCTGCAACCGCGATCGCAGTCATTACTGCCCATCTTGCAGCGCGTGCATCAACTCACCAGCTTGCAAGCCCGCACCCGCCTCATTACCTACGCCCCTATCTCAGCAGAAATCATCCCAGCCAGCGTTACCGCCTGGATCGATGACGCGGGATTAGAACAGGTTTTGCTGGGGCTGCTCAGTTGGGCGATCGCCTCTTTCTCGCGCGGTTGCCTGTCATTCAGCTTCAACATTGCGGCTGAGACAGTCATGCTGACTTGGGAGATGACCGGAGATCTATCCGAAGCTATCCGCGATCCAGCCCGTGCCTCTCATCTGAACTGGGTCGTAGCTCAAAACTTGCTCGCCGCCACTCACGGTCGCGCGATGTTGGTCGATCGCTCCCCCGAATCAGGCTGTTCGATTCAGTGCGTCCTCGCACGGCAGCAGCCAGAATAAAACCTCCCAAAAACTGGGAGGCTGGTATTGCTAGAGGTTTTCCGAATGGACATAGTATCGGTTCGGATGGGGACAAAAACTGTATCGCTTGTATCAAAGCAGCGATCGTCGCCGAATTTGCCAGCTTTTTCCCTCAGAGCGCTTGCCAGACGTACCTCTGCTCTCGACTATGAAAGTACAGATCGCAGTTCAGACTCGTTTCCCAGGACGATCGTTTTATGGCATCTATTGCAGGACAGATCGCGCTCGTCACCGGAGCGAGTAGCGGCATCGGCGCGGCTTGCGCGCGCAGCTTCGCCGAAGTGGGAGTCAAAGTCATCCTGACGGCTCGTCGCCAAGACCGCATTGAAACCCTCGCCCGAACCCTGCAAGATGAATACCAAGTCCCGACTCTCTCTCTCTCGTTCGACGTGAGCGATCGCCCCCAAGTCGAATCCGCGATCGCCGATCTCCCCTCCGAATGGCAAGCGATCGACATTCTGGTTAACAACGCCGGACTCAGTCGCGGACTAGATAAACAGTACGAAGCCCCCCTGCAAGACTGGGAAGAAATGATCGACACCAACATTAAGGGACTGCTGTATATGACACGGGCGATCGCACCCGGCATGGTGGCTCGCAACGCAGGCCACGTCATCAACATCGGCTCGATAGCCGCACGCTACACCTACCCTGGTGGCAACGTCTACTGCGGCACTAAAGCCGCCGTCCGCGCGATCTCAGAAGGACTCAAACAAGACCTCCACGGCACGCCCGTCCGAGTCAGTGCCGTCGATCCCGGCATCGTCGAAACCGAATTCAGTCAAGTACGCTTTCGCGGCGACGGCGATCGCGCCGCCGCCGTCTACCAAAACACGACCCCCCTCGTCGCCGAAGATGTCGCCGATGCCGTGCTTTACTGCGCCACGCGATCGCCCCACGTCAACGTCAGCGAAATGCTGTTGCTGCCCACCGACCAATCCAGCTCCACCCTGATCCATCGCCGTCCTGCCGGGTCGTAAGCGCGATCGCTCTGTAGCATTTCTGTCTGTTCTCAAGTCCCAGTGCGATACAGTAGCGGCACGAATCGAGCTTCTCGGATATGGGCCAGGAAATCTCCACCAGCCATTTCACCCCCGCCGATTTCGATCGCTTCCGCGATCGCCTCCACCAAGAAACGGCCTTGCTCGCCTCCTGGTTCGAGTCCCAATCCGCAGCGTCCCCCGACTCCCCCACCTTCACCATCGGTTTCGAGCTAGAAGCCTGGCTCGTCGATCGCAACTGCAACCCCACCCCCACCAATCAGACCTATCTCGACGCACTGGACGATCCTCTCGTCGGCCCCGAATTAGCAAAATTCAACGTCGAACTGAACACCACCCCCCTGCCCCTAGCGGGGAGCTGCTTCCAAGCCGTGCGGACAGAATTCGATCGCACCTGGAAGCGCTGTTGTAAAACTGCCCGACAGCACCACGGCAACCTGATCGCGATCGGCATCCTCCCCACCGTCACGCCCGACCATCTCACCCTCGCCAACATGTCCGAGATGGTGCGCTACCGCGCCCTCAATCAGCGAGTCATGAGCTGCCACGAAAACGGCAAAATTAATCTCGAAATTCACGGCAGCGATCGCTGGCAGTCCTTCCACACCGATCTCGTCGTCGAAGCCGCCGCCACCTCATTCCAAATTCACCTCCAAGTAGCGCCCGCCTCCGCCGCGCGCTACTTCAACGCCGCCTGCATTGCCTCTGCCCCCCTCGTCGCCATCTCCGCCAACGCCCCCTACCTCTTCGGTCGCGACCTCTGGTGCGAAACCCGCATCCCCGTCTTCGAGCAGGTCATGGCCGCCCCCGGCCTCGCCAACATCCCCAGCTCCCCCGACTCCCCCGCCAGCCGCGTCAACTTCGGCCACGAATACGTCCGCCATTCCCTGATGGAATGTTTCGAGGAAAACCGCGATCGCTACCCCGTCCTCCTCCCCATCCAGCTCGACGACGACCCCTCCACCTTCAGCCACCTCCGCCTCCACAACGGCACTATCTGGCGCTGGAACCGCCCCCTAGTCGGCTTCGACCCAGACAGCTCCCCCCACCTCCGCATCGAACACCGCGTCATCCCCGCCGGCCCCACCACCCTCGACACGATCGCCAACGCCGCTTTCTTCTTCGGCCTCACCCACGCCCTCGCCACAGCCCCCGACCCCCCAGAAAGCCAACTCCCCTACCG
>JBCBTL010000012.1:0-13390 GCA_039818705.1 Cyanobacteria bacterium J06639_1 | reverse complement strand
CAGTTTCAGCGACAGGTCGTCTGGATGGTCGGTAACGAGCTGAGCGAACAGCTCAGCAGCTTCAGCGTAATTTTCTTCACCGAAAGCATCTGAGGCTTTCTTTTTCAGCGTGTCCGTGCTCGAAACCATGACCGTGTGTCCCCGAACTCAACTAGTACTCTCAGCAAGTAGACTCATGCCGTCCAGCGTTCCGATTGGACGATCGTCTTGGCATCTAACAGGCGTAGGCGCTCGTCTCCTGCATCGCCGAGATGCCACTCTCCCTTCACAAAAGGCTGCATTTCCTGGGCGCAATCCTGGCTCTCTTGCAGGTTATCGACCTCAAGCCAGTCCATCCCGATCACAGAATCAACCGCCAGACCCATCTGGCGATCTTTGCGATCGCTCACGGCCACCACAGATACTTCCATGCGATCGAGGTGAAGCGGACGGCTATCAGCTAGAAACTGCCCGAGATCCGCAACCCAAATCACTTCGCCCCGCAAGTTCATCACGCCCAGCAGCAGCGGCGACACGTTCGGCATCGGCGTAATTTGGTCGGGGGTTACCGACATCACTTCCACGATATTCAGCGCGGCCAATGCCATCTCACGTCCAGAAGAGAGCTTGAACTTGAGATGCAGCTCGCCCGCAGGAATGTCGAGTTCCTGAAGCTCTTCAGTCTCGTCGTAATCGAGAAAACTTAAGTCGCTGACCATCTCGTTTTGCTCTCCCAGTGGGGGGTGTCGTGTTCGTTGTGTTCTTTGTCGAGCTGCTATCGACGCACCAGAGTTTGAATTGCGGCAATCAATTCTTTCGGCTGAAACGGCTTGGAAACGTAGGCATCTGCACCCTGACGCATCCCCCAGTAGCGATCGAACTCCTCATTTTTGGAAGAACACATCACGATTGGGGTAGCCTCAGTGGCCGGGTCGGACTTGAGACGACGGCAAACCTCATAGCCATTCATTCGAGGCATTACTACGTCTAGAACGATGACATCGGGAACCTGACCGCGAACGGCTTCGAGAGCCTCAACGCCATCTTCAGCCGAGCGCACATCTAAACCATTTTTCTTCATCAAAACCGCAATCATTTCGCGCTGAGTCGGGCTGTCTTCAACCAGTAGAACCTCAGTCATTCACCCACCACCTTCAAATCCATCTAGCGAATGTCTGGAGTCCGCAACATGCCGTGTTCCTTGCGACGGGGGTGCCACGTGAAACAGTTTTTCGACTCGCAAGACCGGGCTGTATCCGGGTCGAACTTCTGCCCTCGTAAAACTCGTGCCTCATGGCGATTGCGCGGGAGAAGTTCGCATTTCTATGGTGCCCAAGTTTGTCATCTATTCTTCCTGTAACCCTGGCACCAATCTTATCCGTCAGTTGAGATTACGACACGTCAGCTCCTACCGGATCGGCCAGCTCTTCTTCCGCATTTGCCGCACCGATGTAAGACTCCACCACGGCAAGCAATTCTTTCTCGCCGAACGGTTTGGTTAAAAATTCGCTCGCTCCGGCCATGCGTGCTTTGATGCGCTCGGTAAATCCGTCTTTTCCGGTCAGCATAATGATGGGGGTCTGCTGAAAGGCGGCAGACCGACGGAGCATCGCGCACAGCTCGTAGCCATCGAGTTTTGGCATCGCAATGTCGCACAGAATCATGGCGGGATTGAGCAGAAACACTTGCCCCAACGCTTTCAAGGGATTGCCAATAGTTGTTACCTGATATCCCGCTCCCTGCAGAATGTACTCGACTGTTTTTTGGATCGCGATACTGTCGTCGATGCAGACAATGTGAGCCGCGCGATCGCCACTTGCCGCAATATCTAGACTGTCGAGGCCGAAATCGGTTGCATCAGAGAGCTGAATAGCCCCTTGTTTGACATAGGGATACAGCGCCTTGCCTGCCGTCAAGACATCGCGTCCTAAATAGCGTCCGATCTGACGAATTGAGGTGCTGCCGTCTGACCAACTGCTGAAGGCTTCAAAGGCCTGAGGAGGCAGAGCGCGCTGCAAATCAGCAGGATTGACCATCGTCGGACATTGCTCGGGGGAATACATGTAGGGCTGAAGTTGCTGCCACTCCTGCAATTTGGAGGTTGTTTCCTTGAGCAGTGCCGCCACAGGAACGACAACGATTTGCGGTTCGAGGGCAGGACCTTCATCGAAAATGAACGCCCCTTGCTTGAGGCGCATCAGATCGAAGAGCACCTCGCGAATCATGCCGACAACGACCTGCTGACCTCGCTCGGGGGACAGCAAGCGCTGTTGCAATATCGCGACGAGACGACCGTACTCCGGAGAGTCAATGCTGCCGGTGGCAGCAGGAGCCGTTACGCTATCGAGTGCCGACTCCGCTTGAAAGTGCCGCAGATAGCCGCGCAAACGAGCCGTACTTCCCTCGGTTTCGGACGCAAACAGAACGCGACCTTTGAGGAAGAAAACAAACCAATAATGGGACGTGCTAGCTTCAACAAACAGCGTTCCTGTCTGCTGCTTGAGTTCGATGAGATGCAACACGCTGCGGATGTCAATCTCTTGCAGTTTTCCTTGCATGGAAGCCATTCCCAAAATGACGACAGTCTACTAGCACGCACGGGCAGCAGCTTGCAGTGTGCTTGGCTCACCCCTCTTCTCAACTGACCCGAACCCCGAAGGCGAGGTCGTTAAGCGACCATTCGTACCTGATGACATTGAACAGCATAGAGCGGCGCTTTACGAGCCGTCTCTAAGTCAATATACGGGGGCTAGATTGAGACTAGCGTTCGGACGGTCGAGCTTAGTGCTGCAAAACCCTAAATCGCGATGATTTTACTGGTGAAATGCCGCAGGTATGCACGCTAGTGTGCCCGAGGCGATCGCGTTTCATATCATTTTTACAGAACGACTCGAAGGGAAACCGTTCGATGAAATTCGCGCTTTTCGCTATCGTGATAGAGCGATGCCCAGAGTCTGAGGAAGGCTTGCCGAATGGCTCGGCCTGAGGGGCGAGCAGGCGACCCTATCCGAGATGTGTTTAAGTGTAGGATAAGCTCTGTGGTTTGCTGGCGTTGAATGCTGGCTGTGGGATGTATCTGCTCGCTCAGAGGTGTCGCGATCGGTCGCTCTGGCGGGCAGATTGAGTGGAGGGTTCGTTCTGTCACTTGATCTTTGACAGACAGCTTTCTGACAGGCAAAGGGAAGTCTCGATCGCGAGGACGTGCGCGCGTGTTGTATCTGGCTGAGGTCGATAAAGGATTTGGGCGGCGAACGACGTTGCAGCTTTTAGCCAAGCAGCAGTCTGAAAATAATTGGTCGCCAGTCTACGACGAGGCAATCGCGACAGAAGAAGCTGCTAAGTTCAACTCTGGCGTGCTGGTGCTGGTCGAAGTGACGCCTAATCGCCACGCCCAGAATATTCGTGAAGCTGCTAAGCAACTGGTCACGGTGTTGCATTCCTTGTCGAAGCTGCAGGGGAAAGCACGCGATCGCGAGCAGGAACTTCAGGAGTTACAAGATTCTCTGACATTTCAGATCCAGGCGCTCAATAAACGTCAGCTCGAACTGGAGGAGCGTGAAGAGCGCGTTCAACAAATCGATCTGGAAGGTCTGGAGGGGCAGCAATCTCACATTGCCGATCAGCAAAAGGCGATCGGGCAACTACGGGAGGAAATCAACCAGAAGGAGGCTGAGCTGCAGCAGCGCGAGCAGGAGCTTGAGGCTCGTTTGCAAGAGGCTTCTGGATTGAGCGGCGAAGACGCTCAGAAGCTGCAGGCGCTTTTGGGTGATCTCGAACAGCGCATTCACGCTCCAGTGCTAATGGAGTCTTTGGAGGCCGTGCAGTCTCGCTTGCAAGGTCGATGGGACGAAGTTGAAGGCGAACTGTCGAGTTTGGAGGCTGAGAAGAATGACGCTCAGCAGCAGCAGGCCGAGCTGGATGCAGCGCGGCAGGTGTGGAGCGAACGCCAGACGAACCTGCGTCAGTCTCGTGCCGAACTGACTGAGAATTTAGTGCAGCTCGAACGACAGCAATGCACGCTTGCTGATGCGAAGCAGCGCCAGCAGGCTCTTTCTGAGTCGTTGCAGCGTCAAGAGAATTGCGCTCAACAGACTTCGGGATTGGTGAGCACCTATGATTTCATCGTGGCGACGGGAGCAGACGTGGCGGCGACCCCGACCATCTCGGTAGAGGAGCTAACCGCTAAGGTCGAGCAGTTAAGACACAAATACGAGCAGTATGCGGCTCAGGTGCAGCAACAGGAGCAGGAGCTAGATCAAAGCCGCGCGACTTTGGCCGAGTTGCAGCAAAAGCTAGACGCAGCTTCGCCAGACGATCGCTTCGACATCGAGATGGACATTGACTACAGCAAAGATGCGTGCAAGGCGCTAGAAGAAGCTCTGGCACCGCAGCGAGAGCGCCTCGAACAACGTCAACAGGAATTACAGCAGCAAGACGCGATTCTCCAGCGTCGCTTGGGTGACGGAGGGAGTGCAGATATCCCGACCGTGGAAATTGGCCCTCTGGTTTCGCAGATGAACGACCAGCAGCAATTCTTGAAGGCTGAAGTGGACGCACTTTCCGCTCAGATTCGAGAGTTTGAGTCGTCGCTGCCGCAACTGCAAGAATCGACCGCCACTCGCCAGCAAGAAATTGACGAAACGACTCGCCAACTCGATGACGAAGAGCAAGCTTTGCTGGAGCGCACCCAAGCCATGGCCGAGACATGGGGACGACTCAACCATCGCGGCGAGCTGTTGCAGGCCGAGCGCGAACGGCTTGAATCCTTACGGCAGTCTTCCGAGCATTTAGCTGGGGCGGTGGCCGAACTTAACGGCAAAGCAGAAGGACGCGATCGCATTTCCGAAGCCCGCGAACTGATCTCTAGTTTGAGTTAGCTCTTCTCAACTTCAAGCTTTGGCGCTAGCAGGGAAAAACTCGTGCTAGGCTAGGCAAGCTGTCAAGACATCCGCACGCCCATTACCTCGGGTGTTTCGTTGCCGCGATCGCTCTAGAATCTTCGCTTCGTGAGAAGCCAGTGTTTCGAGAGTAAGAGTAACGAAATCGCTTTGGGCGGAGGTCTAACCCGAAGGAGAATACAATTTCATGAGCGTTATCAGTCTCGCCGAGCTGTTGGAAGCTGGCGTCCACTTCGGCCACCAAACGCGCCGGTGGAACCCCAAAATGCGTCCGTATATTTTCACGGAGCGCAATGGCATTCACATTATCGACCTGGTGCAAACCGCCCAGCGCATGGAAGAGGCTTACGCCTACGTGCGAGATGCGTCCAGCTCGGGCAAGAAGTTTTTGTTCGTCGGTACTAAGCGTCAAGCGGCGGCGATCGTGGCTCAAGAAGCGGCTCGCTGCGGCAGCTTTTACGTCAACCAGCGCTGGCTGGGGGGCATGTTGACCAACTGGACGACGATCAAGACCCGGATCGATCGCCTTAAAGAACTGGAAGATATGGAAGCAACCGGCATCATGGAGCGCTTGCCCAAGAAGGAGGCATCCATGAAGCGGCGCGAGCTGGACAAGCTGCAAAAGTATTTGGGCGGCATCAAGATGATGCGTCGCGTGCCCGACGTGGTGATCATGGTGGATCAGCGCCGCGAAGGGAACGCCGTGCAGGAATGCCACAAGCTCAAGATTCCCATCGTGTCGCTGTTGGATACGAACTGCGATCCCACGCTGAGCGATATTTTCGTGCCCGCGAATGACGACGCGATTCGGTCTGTCAAATTGATTGTGGGCAGGTTAGCTGACGCGATTTACGAAGGTCGTCACGGCGCGGTCGAACCTGCGGCAGCAGAATCTGACGGCTACGACGATTACGAAGGGGCGATGGATGTCGACGACGTGCCTCCGGCTGACGAGGTTGCAGCCGAAGCAGCGGCGGAAGAAGCGACCCCGGCAGAAGCTGCTGTGACCGCAGAGGTGGGCGAGGCCTTCGAGGCGGTGGCGGAAGCAACGGCTGAGACGACGACCGAAGCTGCATCGACGGAAGAGACTCCGGCGACGTCGGCTTAACGATCCCCAGACATTCGACTTGAGATGAGTCGAGATTCGGTATCGAGCGCACCGCTGGCAGACTCTCTAGTTCAGTTGATTTTGTCGGCGGTGAAATGCGATCGCCGTGCGCCGAGATGACACAATTCAAAAAGCCTCTACCTCGATCGCGATCGACGCCGATCCCAACGAGAGACCCGCTGCAAAACCCGAGATTAACCGCAAACCCCCGAGACTAACCGCAAACGAGGAGCACTCATGGCAGACATCTCTGCAAAGCTAGTCAAAGAGCTGCGCGACAAAACCGGCGCAGGCATGATGGACTGCAAAAAAGCGCTGAAAGAATCCGATGGCGACATCGAACAGGCGATGGCTTGGCTGCGCCAGAAAGGATTGGCGAGTGCCGCTAAAAAGTCCGGTCGCGTGGCAGCTGAAGGACTGGTTGAAAGCTATATCCACACGGGCGGACGCATCGGCATTTTGGTAGAAGTGAACTGCGAAACGGACTTCGTGGCGCGACGCGACGAGTTCAAAGAGCTGGCAAAAAACATTGCCATGCAGATCGCAGCGTGCCCCAACGTGGAATACGTCAACGTGGACGAGATTCCCGCTGAGATTTCGGCTCGCGAGAAAGAGATTGAAATGGGTCGCGACGATCTCGACGGCAAGCCCGACAACATCAAGGAAAAGATCGTCCAAGGCCGTATCGATAAGCGCCTGAAGGAACTTTCTCTTCTCGATCAGCCTTACATCAAAGATCAGTCCATCACGGTGGACGAATTGATCAAGCAGTCCGTGGCGCTGTTGGGCGAGAACATGCAGGTGCGTCGCTTCACGCGGTACGTGCTGGGCGAAGGCATCGAAAAAGAAGAAGTGGACTTTGCCGCAGAAGTAGCCGCCCAAGCGGGTAAAGCTTAGCGATCGCCGCTGGAATTTTCAACGAGGCGAGCTACCCCAACGGTGTGGCTCGCTTTTCTATTTGCTGGCGATCGCCGAAGATCGGTAGTATCTCGTCCCGTTTTTCGCTCTGTTGTGCGCGCACCGTTATGGATTCTTCCTCGCTTGGGGCGATCGCGATCGCCATTTTTTTGCTCTCCCTCTGGACGCTGCTCGCGCCGATGGCGAACATTTCGCCCTGGATTTCTGCCGGACTCGTAACGCTGATTACGGGAGTGGTTGCCCTCGAACAGGGGCTTGCGAAAGGACGCTACAGCAGCGCCCTCGGCGCGTTGTGGAAGCAGCAGTCGCCGCAGTTTCGCGATCGCATTTTGCACCACGAGGCCGGACACTTGCTGGCCGCTTGCGCGCTGGATATTCCCGTCACGGATTACGCGCTCGACCCTTGGGAAGCCCTCAAAAAAGGCTATCCCGGATACGGAGGCGTGCAGCTCGATGACAGCGTTTGGCAGCAGTGGCAAGAGTCGGGAGAAGTGAAGCGCAGCGATGTCGAGCGCTACGGCGTGATGTGGATGGCGGGGCCGGTGGCGGAGCGCAGTTTTTACGGCCAGTCGATGGGGGCGGATAGCGATCGCCAACAGCTCCGCAGTTTCGTCGCGTGGCTCAATCGATGCGGCGGAGAGCGGCTCGACCCTAGCGTGCTGGAACGCTGGTGCGAACTGCGCGCAAAAACGCTCCTGAATGAGCGCGAAGAAGCCTATCAGGTTGCGGTGTCTGCGATGCGTGATGGACTGCCGATGGCGGACTGCACGGCAGCAATTCGAGCCAGTCTAGGCGAGGCCGTGACAGCCTCGTAGTGCGAGCAGAGTTCTAAAACAGAGAGCGTGCGAATCCTTAGCTACGTCCAACGAGTTCGCCAGCGTCGATCGCTTCGCGGGTGGCTGCGTCCCGAGCGGCTGCGGACTCTTTTGAGGTCGGCTTGCTCTGGGGTTCAGTATCGTCCACTAAATGACTGAGTTCGCGGACGAAATCGCGCACGCCCTGAAACTTGCGATAGACGGAGGCAAAGCGCACGTAGGCAACTTCGCTCAGCGGCTGTAAGCCATCCAGCACCAATTCGCCGATGCGGGCGGTGGTGACTTCCTGCACGTCTTCGAGCTGCAAACGCTCTTCAATGCTCTCAGAGAGTCGCTCCATATCCGGCACGGAAACTTGAGACTTCTCACAGGCACGCATGATGCCCTGCAGAATTTTGCGGCGATCGAACGACTCGCGCGAGCCATCCCGTTTCGTCACCATAATCGGCACGAATTCAATCCGTTCGTAGGTGGTGAAACGATATTTACAATCCGCACATTCCCGACGGCGGCGCACGCTTTGACCGCTCTCCGCCGATCGCGATTCCAATACGCGAATGGTTTGACTACTGCATCTCGGACATCGCATCGGTTCTCAATCCTTTTCCACGTCAGTGCACGTTTGGACTTCGGTTTTGTCGTCGAGCGCGAACGATCGAAAAAAGGCGATCGCTAGGGTGAGGATGCGGACGAACTTGCAAGGTTCCCCGACTGAGACGACATTTGCAGCTCCCACCACCCCTGCGCTCGATCTCCTATTTCAGCCAACTGCTGTGGGGATAAGCGCGCGAGATTAGCTAACACTAATCCCATTCTGCCTAAGTCTGCGAGCTTGCGTTCGTGACGATGCAGAAAGTCCCAATAAAAAAAGTTAAAAGGACATGCATCGTTACCTGTCTTATTCTTCCAATTATACCGACAGTCGCAGCAATAGTCGCTCATCTTGTGGATGTAGTTTGCTGAGGCGGCATAAGGTTTTGTGGCGAGCAGTCCACCATCAGCAAACACGCTCATCCCCAACACGTTCGTCTGCATGACCCAGTCGTAACTGTCGATAAACGCACTGTGAAACCAGCTTTCTAAAGCTTGCGGATTGATACCCGAGATCAGGGCAAAATTGCCCAGCACCATCAACCGCTGAATGTGATGGGCGTAGCCGCTTTCGATGGTTTGCTGGAGGCTCTGGCGCAGGCAGTTCATGTCGGTTTCGCCCGTCCAAAAAAAGTCGGGGAGCGGGCGCTGGTGGTCGAACCAATTGCGATCGCTATACCCCTCAGGCATGTAGATTTCGTACAGACCGCGCACGTATTCTCGCCACCCCAAAACCTGCCGGATCGCCCCTTCCACGCTGGCGATCGGGGCTTGCCTTTCGACGTGCGCTTTCTCGATGCTCTGGATGACCTCCAAAGGCTGGAG
This sequence comes from Cyanobacteria bacterium J06639_1, assembly GCA_039818705.1. Taxonomy (GTDB): domain Bacteria; phylum Cyanobacteriota; class Cyanobacteriia; order Thermostichales; family PCC-7336; genus JBCBTL01. The sequence goes on along the minus strand of JBCBTL010000012.1, from coordinate 4,256 downwards.
CAACCCGATATTGAGATAGGGCGAAATAAGGGCGTGCCACATGGTGGGTTGACCCGTCACCATTGCGTCTTGATAGGGGCCGAACGATGAAATGCGATCGCGGACGAACTGTTCCAATACCTGCAATGCCTGGTCGCGAGTGACCGCCCACTGAAATTGCGTTAGCGAACCGAAGTTATCGCTATATTCACTCTCGACATCTTCGATCGCGGCTTGCGTCATCGAGTCGGGCTCGAAGCGAAGGGGTTCGGGGACGTTCAGATCGGTTTTGGGGGGTTTGCGATTGTCTTTATCGAAATTCCAGCGATCGCCCACTGGGTCGTCACCGTCCATCAAAATGCCGAACCGCTTGCGTCCGGCACGATAAAAGTCTTCCATCACCAAACGCTTGCGGTTCGTCGTCCATTCAGAAAACTCTTGCCGCGACCACAGGTAGTGATTGTTCGGCAGTTGCACCACAGAAATATCGAGGCGCTCGGATACGTCGGTGAGGAGCGATCGCATGGGAAGATCCGCCGGTTCCATCACCCGCAATTCGTCAATTTTGGTAGCGGACGCGAACTCTTGAAGCGCTGCCTCGAAAGTCTCAGCTCGGCGGTAGGTAACCTCGAATCCTTTCGCCTTGAGGTCTTCCGCAAAATGCCGCATGGCCGACCACACCAGCACCAGTTTTTGCTTGTGGTAGTTTCGCTGTCGCACCCAGTCGTGCGATTCCACCATCAGGACGGGCGTAGTTTGAGGAGATTGCGAAGTCAAGGCGGAGGCGATCGCGGCTTGGTTGAAGTGAAGCTGATCGCCCAGAATCCAAATGCCAAAAGTCATACGTGCGAGTGCGAAACACGTTTAAATTTTAGAAAAAATTAGCTGTCGAGGAGATCGAGCCTTTCGGGTCGTGGCGATTTGTGCTTTCGCGCGCGTCAACGCAAACCGCGACCTCGCACCTGAAAACGCGACTTTGGACGGACAGAACTCGCGAAACCCGATGGTAGAATGACGAGGATTTCTCGGCGCTCGCGCGATCGCTTTCACCATGCTCAAATGCACGACCCGTCACGTTCACATCTTTGCTGCCGAGGTTCGAGATGACGACTTCGTGCCTCGCGACGACCTGCTAACGCTGGACGTAGACCCCGATAACGAACTGAACTGGAACGATCCGGCCTTACAGAAGGTCTACCGCAAGTTCGACGAACTCGTGCAAGCCTTCAGCGGTCGCGACTTGACCGATTACAACCTGCGTCGCATCGGCTCAGACCTAGAGCATTTCATCCGAGGGCTGCTGCAAGCGGGCGAGGTAACTTACAACCTCAACAGCACCGTGCTCAACTACAGCATGGGCTTCCCCCAAGTGCCCGTCGAGCAGGTGGAAGGCCAATTCATCCCTCCTGAGCACTAACTTTTCCCGAACACGGACGCGATCGCCCCTCATCCTCACTGAAGCTGAAAAGGTACGACTGATGGCCGAAGACTCGAACGGAACTCCTCAATCCGCCACAAAACCCGCTGCCGATAAAAAGCCAGCACCCAAAGCAGCCGCGAAGCCTGCCGCAAAGAAAAAGAAGGCGAAAGAACCCGCTAAACCCTTCGTTCAGGCCATCAATGAAGATGTCATTCCGGCAACGGTCAAGCTTTTCCAAGCGCGTGGCATCAGCGATTTGAGCTTGACTCTGACCGACACTACTCTGGCCGGAACGTTTGATAACGGCAGCCGAGCCTTTGAGATTATTTTCAGTGCTCCCGAACTGACCGCCCCCAAGTCGATTACCTACGAAGTCGATGGCATCCCGGCCAGCACGGTCGAGTCTTTCATGATTGACGAGCGCAAAGTTCCCCCCGAATTGCTGGTGTTCTACATCATGCAGCGCATGTACGCGCAGCAGTGGCTCTAGAGCAATCTCAGTTCAAAGCTTGAGCGCGATCGCTTCTAATCTGCGTCTTCCAACACGAGTCTACGGATGCAGTCCTTGACAGGCTTCCCCCGCTGCGATTAGGTAAGTCTGATAGGTTGACGCGCGCTGGCAACGGTGACGGGTCGGGATTGAAAGAGGGAGTTTCCTGGCGTGAGCACGTTAATTGCAGAAGACGACAGCTTGTATCGCCAGCATTTGCAGGAGCTATTTCAAAAGCATCTCAGCGAGTACGGCCCGCTCTACATCGCCAGTAACGGTCGTGAAGCGATCGAGGCGATCGACAGTTATCAACCCGAGTTCCTCCTACTCGACATCCAAATGCCGGAAGTCACCGGCATCGAAGTCGCGCGCCGAGTATGGCAAGAACGCCCTGAAACTCGCATTATCTTTTGGTCGAACTTTGCCGACGAAGTCTACGTCCGCGAGCTTCACAAAATCGTTCCGCCCCAAACCGTCTACGGTTATCTGCTCAAAAACAGCACCGACAACCAGCTCTTGAGTGCCATCCAAGCCGTCGTTCAAGACGAGCAATGCGTGATCGATCGCCAAGTGCGCGGTGTGGATTCGCGATCGCAGAACAAAATTACCGGCCTCAGCGATGCTGAATACGAAGTGCTGATCGACATTGCGCTGGGGTTGACCGATCAAGCCATTGCCTGCCGTCGCTTCCTCTCTAGAAGAGGAGTTACCAACCGCTTGCGCAATCTTTACGACAAGCTCGAAGTCAATAACGATCAAATCGAGAGTGACGAGTGGGGGACAACATTTAGTTTGCGATCGCGGGCGATTCGTTTGGCATTCAAACGCGGCTTGATCAATGCAGCTCTCCTCGACGAAGAAGAGACCGAACTCGATCGCTGGTTAAGTCGCTACCGTCTCGATCCACTTGACTAGTATTTCAATTGCGAGGTCGCTCTCTTCGTGATGCATTTCATGCCGTTGGCATTCAGCTCGCCAGGGCCGTATCTCTTCCAATGGGGATTCATTTCTGTGCGGTGGTACGGCGTTGCGATCGCGATCGCCGTCATCACGGGATTACTTATCGCGCAAAAACTTGCCCCTAGACGTGGCATTAACCCAGCAGATCTCAACGACTTATTACTTTGGCTAGTGGTCGGTGCCTTACCCATGGCGCGACTGTATTACGTAGGGTTCAACTGGGGGCTGTATCTCGATCGCCCCTGGGATATTTTCGCAATCTGGCGAGGAGGGATTGCCATTCACGGCGCGATCGTCGGCGGGCTGCTAGCGCTTTACCTGTTTGCTAGTTATAAGAGACTGCCGTTTTGGCGTTTAGCAGATGTGTTAACGCCATCGCTAGCTCTAGGACAAGCGATCGGACGGTGGGGAAACTTTTTTAACTCTGAAGCATTCGGGCGACCTACCGAGTTACCGTGGAAGCTTTTTATCCCCATAGCAAATCGCCCCGAAGCCTACCAAAACTTTGAGTACTTTCATCCTACTTTTTTGTATGAATCGCTATGGAATATAGGCGTTTTCAGCATACTTCTCGTACTGTACGTGCGTTGGCCTCGCCTCAAACCGGGAACGTTAGCGTGCGTTTACGCGATCGCCTACAGTATCGGTCGCTTCTGGGTGGAAAGCTTGCGCACAGATAGTCTCATGCTCGGTGCGATGCGCGCAGCTCAAGTGGTAAGTGCAATCGCGATCGTAGTAGGAGGCCTCGGCCTGTACTGGCTGTACAGTCTATCGGAAGTACGAAGTTCTACCAATGAAGAGGAGATAACTCAGAAAATCAGCACTTCAGAAAGTACTGAAATATTATGAGGCTGTGCAGATGAAGATTCTTCAGACTTTACTTCCCAAAAGTCAGCTCACCCGGCGAATCGTTATCACAAGCATTGCTTATCAAATACTTTTAGGGCTTCTAACTATCTTGTTTACGTTCGTCAATCAAGATCGCGTTTCAATTGAGAGGATGACCAGTCTATTTGGAAATTGGGATTCACGAGCGTACATCTATTTATCTCAGTATGGCTATCAACTTACTGGTGATGAAGCAAACTTCATCGCTTTTTATCCTCTATATCCATTTCTTATTCGAACTGTGAATACAGTTATTCCTAGCCCACACCTTTCGGCGCTTAGCATCTCCTGGGTTACATCGATCGTGGGTCATATTGCGTTCTTTCTTTATCTCAGGGATCTAGGGTTTGAGAAAGAACGTATTTGGCGCATAGCGCTACTTCTTTTCCTAAGCCCCATAGCAATTTTTTTCTCAATAGCATATACTGAAAGCCTGTTTTTTGCGGAAACCGCACTGTTTCTATATTTTCTGCATCACAAAAAGTACAACTTTTGTATTATATGCGGTGTCTTTGCGTC
>JBCBTL010000011.1:0-13498 GCA_039818705.1 Cyanobacteria bacterium J06639_1 | reverse complement strand
AGGGTCGCGCTTTTTCGGCTCGCTTTTAGTGACCGAGCAGCGGGCTTACAGTCTGCAAGCGGTCTCGCCGCTCATTCACGATGAAAAAGATCCGCGTCAATATGCGGGGGGCGCGATCGCCGAAGACGCTCTGATCGGCGCTGCTGCAGGCGCGCTGCTAGGGGTCGTGACGGGGGGCGTGAGTACCCTAGGCGTGATTGGGGGAGCCGCTGCGGGAGTCGGTGTCGGGAACGTATCGGCCAATCAAGCGATCGTCTTGCGCCCCGAACAGCCGATTACAGTTTCGCTGGATACGCCCATCACCATCATCAACGAGCCTGAATAGATTGCCGACATCTAACGGGGCGATCGCTACTGCTCTCGACGTTTTATACTAAATCCGATTTGCTTACCCCCGAAACAAATTTGGATCCCAAATCCTTTAAGACTTCTGCCAGCAAGCTTTTGAGGTTTTTCCATGTTTCTGGGTTTAAAGTCAGGATTTAGTATTAGTTCAGGCACAGAGATCCCCACTGCACCTGGGTTCTGGGTAGCTAAAACGTCTTAAGTAGCTTGAAGGCTGCTACTGAACGTCTTGAAGAGGTCGGCTGGGGGCTGAAACGCGTCGCTCATTGCCGGTTCAGCCCAGCGCCTCTCGAATCACTCGGTAGGTGGCTTTCGCGCAGGTTTCCCAGTCGAACTGTTCGGCGCGGGCTAGCCCTCTGTCTTGTAGGGTGCGGTACAGCTCGTCATCTCGGACGACCTGAAGCATTTTGGCCGCAATGTCCGATGGATCGTGGGGGTCGCAATACAGTGCTGCATCGCCACAAACTTCCGGCAGCGAGGCCGCTTGCGACACGATCGCCGGACAGCCACAGCTCATGGCTTCAAGCGGGGGCAGGCCGAACCCTTCGTAAAAGGAGGGGTAGATAAAGCCGCGGGCATTCTCGTAGAGGGCGCGAAGCTGACCGTCGCTGACGTAACCGACGTATTTGACCCGATCGCTAAGCGGCTGACTGTCCTGACTGAACACGCTGGGGTTAGCGCCTCCCGCGATCGCCACGTCAAACTCTTCAGCAGATTCGCCGTCATCGAGATGCTCTAAGGCTTTAACAATGCCCTGAAAATTTTTATGGGGGCTGAGACTGCTCACGGCAAGTAGATACGGGCGATCGCGCAGGTGATGGTCTTGCAAAATGGATGGGTCAGCGGCAGTTGCCAGCGCGTGTTCGCGCCCGGAGTAAATGACGTGCAGCCGCTCGGCAGGAATGGGGCAGTAGCGTAACAGCTCGGACTTTGAAAATTCAGAGACCGTAATCACCGCTCGCAAACGGCGGCCCAAACTGCCGAACAGAAGGCGATACCAAGACCGAAAGGCCAACGAATAGGCTTCTGGCGCACCGTAGACTGCTGCATCGTGAATGGTTAATACCTGTTCGGCCTTGGCTAGAGGAGCCGTATTGCACAAGTTCACCAACGGCTTGCCTGCCGTATGGAGCGGGAGTTCGGTCTGCTCCCACAGGTGACCGCCGAAGCGCCCCACCCGTTCCAAGCCGATGCGCTCGAATGTGGGTTCGGTGTCAATGTCAGACGGTGCAACCAGCGTAAAGATCGCGTCGTCGGGCAGGGTGCCAGCCGCCAAAAGGCGATCGAGGGTTTTCACCAGCTCGAAGGCGTAGCGCTGCACCCCCGTCAACCGCTGCGAGAGGAAGCGAGCGTTGATATAGATCGCGTTCGACATGAAAAGCAGCCAACGAGCGACGACTAAAAGAAAGGCGTGGGATCGATCGGATTGCCGCGCAAGCGCACTTCAAAGTGAACGTGCGGGCCTGTAGACAATCCCGTGGAACCGGAAAAAGCCAGCACTTGACCGCGTTCGACCGTCGTGCCCAGAGGAACGGCCAACTGGCTATTGTGAGCATACAGCGTGGTTAGGTCGTTCCCGTGATAGACGATCGCCGTGTTGCCGTAGCCGCCGTACCACCCGGCGTAAATTACCGTGCCTTTTTCGACCGCTCGCACTGCCGTGCCCGTGCTCACGCCGTAGTCGATGCCACTGTGCATCCGTCCCGTGCCGAAGATGGGGTGGATACGCCAACCAAATGAGCTGGTAATGGGGCCGAGGACGGGGTGTTGAAACAGTCCGTCCTCGCTATCTCGCAAAAGCACGTTCGATTCGGCGGCGCGCGATCGTATCAACTGGCGAATCAGGCGCGCGATCCGGGCAGAATCGGCAGACAGGCGCTCCAGGGCCGCATTGTACGCGACGCGTTCGGAGGTAATGCGGGCGATCAGCTCTTCTTGCGCTTTGACTTGGGCTTCGAGTTCTTGCTTTTGGGTAGCGAGTTCCAACGCCAGCAAGGCGATTTCATTTTTTTGCGCTTCCGCCGCTTCGCGATCGCGTTCCACCTGCTCGGCAATCTGGCGGTAGTCGCTCAAACGGCGGCGATCGCTGGCATAGAGCAGTTTGAAATAGTAGCGGCGATCGAGAAATTCATTCCAGTCGCGGCTGCTCAATAGCAACGCCCACCACCGATCGGGACGCTGACGCTGCAAGACCCGCAGTCGCGCGATCGTGCCTGTTTTTTGAGCGGCCAAGCGTTCGAGCGATCGCGCCAAAGTGCGCTGTAACAGTACTAAGCGTTGTTTGGCACGATCCAGCCGAAATTCCACGTCTTCGAGCAGAATATCGGTCGTGGTGACGGTATCTCGGAGCTTGCGCAAGCGATCGCGCGCCTCGTTTTCTTGGCGTTCGAGCTGGTCGGTTGCCCGTAGATGGTCGCCGAGCTGTTGTTGCACGCTTTGCTGTTCTTCTTGCAGCGATTCCAAAGGCTGCGCGAGTGCCCTCGTCCCCGTTGAGGCTGCGCTCAGGATAGCGATACTCAAAGTCAACGTCAGGACGACAACTATCCCTACCGCCCTCGTACCGGGCGCACTGCGTCTGAAAAACCGCCCCACTCGCTGGCAGCGATCGCGGAGAGTATCGAGGGTAGAAGTTGGCATCAGGCTCATGCGCTAGCGCGAGGATTTCGAGCCAAAACTGGGGCTAATCCTAGCACGGCGATCGCCAGTAAGCTCGTTGACCCCTTAGAGGTCAAAACTGGTCTTTCATGCCCCGCAGGCGCGCGAAAACGCGCTCGGGCTCTCGAATCTGCGTGGCCGCTTGCAGTGCGGGTGCGTCCCAGCGCAAAAAGGGATTGGTTTGCTTTTCGGTTCCCAATGTCAGCGGCACCGTGGCTTCGCCGCGATCGCGAGCTGCCTGCACCTGCGCCAACCGCGATCGCACGGCAGGATTATCGCCATCCACCGTCACGGTGAAGTGGAGATTGGTCAGCGTGTACTCGTGGGCGCACCAGACTTGCGTCTCGTCGGGCAGCGATCGCAGTCGAGACAGCGACGCGAGCATTTGGGCGGGTGTGCCTTCTTTCAGCCTGCCGCAGCCCGCCCCGAACAGCGTATCGCCACAAAAAAGATGCCCCGATGTCGAGAAGAAGTAAGCAACGTGGCCGCGCGTGTGGCCAGGCACGAAGATCACCTCAGCCTCCTCCCCCCCGAACGAGACGCGATCGCCATCGCATAACGACACGGTCTGCTCGGGCACGCGACCGCGATCAACCTCACTGGCCAAAACGGCAGCATCGGGAAAGCGGCGCAGCAGGTTGCGAATACCACCCACGTGGTCGGGATGGTGGTGCGTGATCAAGATATGAGTGAGATGCGCGTCGAGAGCGTCTAATTGCTGCAAGACCGGAACGGCATCGCCAGGATCGACCGCAGCGGCAGCACGATCGCGCGGATCGACTAGCAGAAATAGGTAGTTATCGCGAAAAGCGGGTATCCGAAAAACGTCCATTTCGCTGCGCCCAACCCCGAACGCATTCAGTATGCCAGTCAGCATCCAAGATGCGATATGCCTGAGATTGCCACCCAGACCGAAACACGCTGGCGACCCGTAAAGAAGCCCGATCGCGCGGGGCGATCGGGCAACGCACTGAACTGCCGCATGACGCGAGGGATTAACCTTCGCCTCGGCTAGCCGTTTGCACGTACAGGATGACCAAGAAAATGGAGGGAACGAGAACGACGAGAATGAAGGCCAGAACGCCTAAGTAATTGGTGGTTTCCATGGTGCGCGTGCCGCTGCGACTACTTGACGAGAGAATTCGACATCAGAATATCACTCGGCGCTACACCAGCACGGTTTGAGATACATCTCGCAATGTCGTATCAACCGGGTGCTACGGCTGTATCCTGAGCCTCAGCCTCGATCTGCATCCGCTGACCGAACGAAATTTGCGATAGACCCCGCGACGCAAGGGACGCGATCGCTCTGCTATCCCTAGACTAGAATATGTGTAATTTCATCCCAGCTCTTGTGGAGTCTTGCTATGGTTTGGCGCGGGCGCACGACAATTCCCGAACGGCTCCTCTCGGCATTGCCCTACATCCTCACGATTTCTGTCGGGCTTCTTTTTGCAAGACCTCTGATTACAAAGATTCCTTTCCTATACGGCATCCTCGCTCCACTGTTCGCTTTGGCTTTTGCGCTCGCTCCCTTCACGATGGGATTTTTCGGGTTGATTCCCTTCTTCATCCTGTATGTTGCGGTCGTGCGCAACTCTAACGTGCTTCACTTCATTCGATACAATACGGCTCTGTCTATTCTGATTGACATCGCCTTGTCGCTTGCAAACTTAGCGTTGAGCCTGATTTTGGAAGTTTTCGGCTCTATCGGCAGCATCGGACACCTCATCACTGGGGTGTTAGTGCCATCGGTCGGAGTTGCAGCCTTGGGATGCTGTGGATACGCGATCGCATTCGTCATCCAGGGCAAATATGCTGAAATGTCGGCGTTGTCTGATGCCTCCTACCGTCTGACGGGCGATGGCTATTAATTCCAGATGAGTGATGAAAATTAGTTTGGGGTCGAGATGACCGATCGCGATTGCCTCAGCCATCTCGACTCCAGCGGCACGGCCCGCATGGTGGATGTTTCGGATAAATCCACTACCGCGCGTCAAGCGACGGCTCAGACGCGGGTGCGGATGCAGACTGCGACGCTAGACACAATTCTGGCGGGGAATGCGCCCAAGGGAAGCGTCATCGAAACGGCGCGCATTGCGGGCGTGATGGCGGCGAAACAGACCTCAAATCTGATTCCGCTGTGCCACCCGCTGCCGTTGACGGGCATCGATATCGACATCACGCCCGATCGCGAATTGCCGGGGTTGCTCGTGCGCGCAACGGTGAAAACGAAAGCGCCTACGGGCGTGGAGATGGAAGCACTGACGGCAGTGACGATCGCTTCTTTAACGATCTACGACATGGCGAAGGCGATCGAAAAAACGATCGAGCTCGAGTCCGTGCGCTTGCTGCACAAGAGTGGTGGGAAGTCGGGGGAGTTTCGGGCGGATGAATCGAGCGAATAATTAGCGGCCAGATTTTGAGGCGATCGCGTCTTGCTGGAGATGGTCGGGGCGGTTGAGCACTTGGGCGATCGCTTCTGCATCGAGGGCGTAGAAAAAGTGCCGCTGGTAGTCTTCTTCTGCCACGCCATCGAGGAACTGTCGCACGAGATCGGGTTCGGGAGGTTTGGGGGTGGCGCGCTCCCAGAGCCACTGTCCGGGGTCGAGTTCGCTCCGGTGAAATCCCGCGCTGGCGAGAGCCGTTAAGCCCCACTCGAACGTTTGCGGACATATCTGTAGGGCGTGTTGCCAGCGGTCGAGGTTGACGGCTATGGCACTGCTGACGGCGGCTTTTGCCCAGCCCACTAAGCTTTCCCAAGCCTGTTGAGGCGATCGCTGGGGTGGTTCTGGAAATGCCAGCACCAGCGGACGACCGGGCTGGGCGGCGCGGGCGATCGCGTTCCAGCTCGTTGGGGCGTCGGTCAAAATGCTGTCGCGATCGCTGTCGGGAAGTGCGTCGAGAGGCTCGCGGTCAAGGCGGCGATCGATGACGGTGTAGCGCTCCGATGGAGAGGTGGCGGCGATCGCGGTTTGGCTGGGGCGAATATCGACCAGTCGGGCTTGGTAGTCGAAATCTTGCTGTCGGGCCTTGCGCATGAAATCGAGTTCGACAACGACATCGCAAGGCTCTTGCGGGAGTTCGTGGGTGTAGTGACCCCACCAAATGCCGGGGATGAAACCCGTTTCGTCGCAGATGTCGAATGTGGAAAAGATAAATCGCACCGTTTTGCCGCTGCGATCGCGGATGTTGCGATGCATGGCGTTCTCAAATCGGACATTCTTGAGCAGAATTTTTGGTACGGGATTGCCCATCCCAAATGGCTCTAGGGTTCCCAGGTCGCGAAAATAGTCTTTGCCTAAGTCGGCGACGTGCGCCACTAAATCGATGTCTAGCGTGGGGGCGATTTCCTCTTCTGCCCCTCCCCTTTGACGCAACGCGTAATTGAGTTCCTGCCGCAGTCGTGGGATGCGATCGGCAGGCATTTTCAATCCGGCAGCGAGCGGATGGCCGCCAAATTTTTCGAATAAATGCTGACAGCCCGCGAGCAAGTCGTACAGATCCACTCCGGCGATCGAGCGCGCCGAGCCACAAGCGGTGTCTCCATCAATGCGCAACATCACCACGGGACGGTGATAATCGCGCGCGAGCTGCCCGGCTACGATGCCCAACACGCCCCCAGGCCACGTCTCTGCGGCTAGAACTAAGGCTCCTTCGGTAGATAAATCGATGCGTTCCACCTGTGCCCGCGCCTGGTCGAGCACTTTAGCTTGCAGGGCTTTGCGACGGGCATTCGCTAGCTCGGTCATCTCGACTAACTCGCGCGATCGCGCTTCGTCCGTCGTCGTCAGCATCTCCACGCAAACGCTGGCATCGCCGTGAATGCGGCTGACAGCGTTGATGCGCGGCCCCAACCCGAACGCAATGTCCATCGCGCGATCGCCTGCTTTCCGGCAGTTTTCGAGCATCAGCCGCACCGCCGGTCGCGCCTTTCGTTTGAGCTGATCGATCCCCCGTTGCGCCAAATAGCGCACGTCCCCCCGCAACTCCACCAAATCAGCCACCAGCCCGATCGCCACCAAATCCAGCAGCGACTCTAGAGGAGCGCTCGGAATGTCGGGACGCTCCAAATACAACGCTTCGACGAGCTTGAAGGCAACGGCAACCCCCGAGAGGGTGGCGAGTGGAGAATCATCGTCGAGCGCGCGCGGATTGAGCATTGCCACCACGGGTGGACGATCTTCAGGCAAGGTGTGGTGATCGGTGATGATGACATCGATATCCAGATCGCGGGCGCGGGCGATCGCCTCCAAACACGTACTGCCCGTATCGCACGTCACGATAACCTGGCAGCCCTCTTCATGTAGCTTTTCCACCCCCGCAACTGAAACGCCGTGGGATTCTTTCAGTCGATTTGGAATGACGAAGCTGAGGCGATCGCGATCGAAAAACTGTCCCAATCCTTCCCACAGCACTGATGTCGCAGTCACGCCATCGGCATCGAAATCCCCCCAAATAGCGATATTTTCGCGGCGATCGCGAGCCAATAGCAATCGGTCTACCGCAAGACGCATTTCCGGGAATGCCCAGGGTGGAGTGGGCTCGTAGTATTCGGGATCGCAGAAGGCTTGCATGTTCGGCAGCGTGCGGATGCCTCGCTGCCACAGCAGTTGTGCCGGAATCTCGCCCATTGCGGCGATCGCCCATTCCGGCAGCGACTCTGTTTCGATCTGTCGCCAAACTTTATCGATACCCATTCGCGATCGCCAACTCTTCTTAAATCCCGTGTTGCTGTCTTAGCATTTTGATGCTGAGCGTGTCCGAGGGCTTGAAGTGCGATCGTGTGGACTACCCAACCGCAGCAATCTCCGGTTTAATCGAGTGTGAGGTATTAGGTGTGAGTTCGAGCGCACTGCAAAAGTCTGCTCGAATTCGTCATTGGGTGAGGAGTTAAATCATGGTGTCCGCACGTATGGCGGCAAACCTCGGTGCTCTACTTGGCGTAGCGGCATTGAGTGCGAGCCTATCGAGCTGTTCGGAGAGCGTCCCTCCCGCGTCAGCTGCATTAAATAACGGAATTATTCCTGGCGACGCGCAGCTTCGCTTTGTGAATGTCTCCCCCAACGCGCCGGAACTCGATTTGGTGGTTGAGGGGGAAGTCCGATTTGAAGAAGTAGCCTTCGGCTTCGTAACCGACTACACCAGCGTCCCGGCAGGCTCTTACGATATATCTCTGGCTGAAACTGATGCGAGGGAGGGCGATGAAGACGCGCTCCTCGCGAATGATTTTACGGAGTTTCCGGGCGATCGCGCCTATACGGTGGTGGCACTCGACGAAGCCAGCCGCGTATCCACGTTGGTATTGGAAGACTCCCAGCCTGCGTCTTTGGATGAGGCGTTGGTGCGCTTCGTTCACGCCATTCCCGATGCGCCTTCGCTCACGTTGAGCGCGATCGGCGATCGGCGGGATGTCATCGCTACGGCGACGGAGTTCGGCAGCGTTTCGGAGTACGTGGCGGTCGAGCCGGATATTTCGGAAGTTGAAATCTTCTCGTCTTCTGGGGGGGACGTGCAGGAGACCCTAAACGTGTCGCTAGAAGTGGGGCGGATTTACACGGTGTACGCGCTGGGGCTGACGCGCGGCACGCCAAACGTAGATGTCGCGATTTTGGAAGACGCGTCTGATTTCTCGCCACTCTAAGGCGTTTACGTTAAAGCCGCGAGCCACTGCGATCGCTCATCGATGGCTTTGACTCATCAAAGTTGGCATCGCATCAGAACGATTACAAGGAGAGGTTGTTCAATGAAGGGCATCCTCTCCTAACGGTTGTCTGTAGCCATGCCGTCTGCTTTACTACCCTGGATTGCAGCAACGCCACTCGTCGCCGTATTCGTTTTGCTGGTGCTGCTCAAACGCCCTGCCAGTCAAGCGATGCCCTTGGCCTATTTGACTACAGTGGGTCTTGCCTTGAGCGTTTGGCGCGTACCTTGGATCGCGATCGCCGCGTCAGCTATTCAAGGATTAGTGGCAACTGCCGATATTCTCTACATCGTGTTCGGCGCGATTCTGCTGCTGAACACGCTGCAAGAGTCGGGAGCGATCGCTTCCATTCGCCAAAGCTTGCTGGGGATTTCTCGAGATCGCCGGGTACAGGTCATCATCATTGCGTGGCTATTCGGCAGCTTTATTGAGGGGGCGTCGGGATTCGGAACCCCCGCCGTGATTGCCGTTCCTTTGTTGGTGGCGATTGGCTTTCCGCCATTGGCAGCCGCGATCGCCGCCCTCATCATTCAAAGCACGCCCTCTACATTTGGCGCGGTGGGCACTCCAATTGCGATCGGCATTCAGAAAGGCTTGCAGGGCGTTCCTGCTGTAGAAGAACAGCTCGCGCAACTGGGACTTACTCAGGCGGAGTATTTGCAGGCGGTCGGCCAGTGGGCGGGGATCGCGCACGGCATCATCGGCACGTTTATTCCCTTGGTGTTGGTGATGACGCTGACGGCAGGATTTGGCGATCGCCGATCGATCCGAGATGGCCTCGCCGCGTGGAAGTTCGCGCTGTTTTCAGGACTGGCCTTCACCGTGCCCTACACCCTCACCGCGCTGATTCTCGGCCCCGAATTTCCCACGTTGATCGGCGGCTTGATGGGACTGGCGATCGTCGTTCCGGCGGCGCGGGCGGGATTTCTCGTTCCCGATCGCGCTTGGGAGTTTCCCGCTCGCGATCGATGGCCGCAAAGTTGGTCGGGATCGGACGCGCAGCAACAGACTGAAGCGATCGCGAAGATGTCAGCCCTCAAAGCCTGGCTGCCTTACGCGATGTTGGGCTTTTTGCTGATGCTGACGCGGCTGGAGTTCCTGCCGATTCGCGGCTGGTTGCAGTCCGTAACGCTGACGTGGAATGACATTTGGGAAACGGGGGTGAGCGCGTCCGCGCAGCCGCTTTATTTGCCTCCCACCGTGTTTCTGATCGTGGTGGCGATCGCTTATGTCTTACATGACATGAAGCCCAAGGCGATCGCGCGGGCGCTGACCGGTGCGTTTCCCGTCTTGCAGAAAACCGCGTTGGCGTTGGGAGCCGCTGTGTTGATGGCGCGGGCGTTCATCAATTCCGGCCTCAATGAATCGGGATTGCCGAGTATGCCGCTGGTGCTGGCCGACAGTATGGCAGCGATCGCCGGATGGACGTGGCCGCTGTTCGCGCCGGTGGTGGGTACGGTGGGGTCGTTCGTGGCGGGTAGCGTCACGGTGAGCAATTTGATGTTTTCGCTGTTTCAGTTTGGCGTGGCGGTGCAAATTGGCATTCCGACCGCGCTCGTCCTGGCGTTGCAGTGCGTCGGTGCGTCGGCGGGCAATATCATTTGCGTCTCGAACATCGTGGCGGCTGAGGCCACAGTGGGACTGTCGGGGCAAGAAGGCACGCTCATCCGCAAGGTCTTCGTACCGACGCTCTACTACGTCGCGTTTGCGGGAGTGTTGGGGCTTACTGCGTCCCTGCTTTACGTGTCATCGAGTGGCTACCAGTAGGCGATCGCTACCTCCGCCACTTCGATCGCAAGATTCCGAGCGCGCTGCTGGCGATCGCTGCACTAGGCTAGACCTGTTCGAGCCGCGAGAGCTGGCAAATCCAGGTGAGTGAGGAGCGATTGTGCAGCGACAAATGACGTGGACGGAGTGGCTGCTGTTGGGCATTCTCTCCGTACTGTGGGGCAGTTCGTTCTATTTCAACGAAATCGCCCTGCGAGAACTCTCACCCCTAACCCTGCTGTGGGGTCGCACGACGCTAGCCGCGATCGCATTGCTGATATGGGTTTACGCCACAGGCAACGCCATGCCGCGATCTCGATCGATTTGGGGTGCGTTCGTCGTCATGGGCATTTTCAACAACGCTATCCCCTTCACCTTGATTGCCTGGGGGCAGACATCCATCGACAGCGGCCTCGCGGCGATTCTGAACGCCACAACCCCCGTTTTCGGTGTTATTCTGGCTCATTTCGTCACCCGCGACGAACGGCTAACGCGATCGCGTTCCCTCGGAGTCGCGCTCAGTTTGGCAGGCGTGGCGGCGCTCATCGGCCCCGCTGCGTTGCAGGGACTAGACGTGCGGAATTTGGGGCAAGTGGCGGTCTTGATGGCGGCGTGTTCCTATGCGATCGCCAGCCTCTACGGTCGTCGCTTCAAAGCCTTACCCCCAGCGGTCACGTCGGCAGGAATCCTGAGCTGCACCTCGACGCTGTCGTTACCAGTCGTCGCGATTGTCGATGCTCCTTGGCAGCTCCAACCCGCGATCGCCACTTTAGGAGCTGTGGCCGGAATCGCTCTCATTGGGACAGCTTTGGCCTATTTGATTTTCTTTCGCCTCTTGGCCGTAGCGGGAGCTACGAATGCCATGCTAGTCACGTTTCTCATTCCCATCAGTGCCCTCCTCCTCGGAACAGTGCTGCTGGAGGAACGCATCCACATCTCAGAAATCGTCGGTATGCTGCTCATTTTTGCCGGACTGGCCGCAATCGACGGGCGGGCGTTGCAGGCGATCGCTTCTCCCTCATCCCCAGAGGTATAACCATGCTGTCCACACCTGATGCAATTCAATGGCAAGCCGTGCTGACGCGCGATCGGGCTTTCGACGGTCGCTTCGTTTACGGCGTGCGCTCCACCAAGATTTACTGTCGTCCCACCTGTCCGAGCCGCCGCCCCCGCCGCGATCGCGTACTGGTTTTTCCCAATGCTGAAGATGCCGAACGAGCTGGATTCCGCGCGTGCAAGCGGTGTCACCCTCAAAATCCCGAGCGCGTGGATGCTCTAGCGAGCAAAATTACCGCAACCTGTCGCGATTTGGAGCGCGCGGGCGATCGCCTCCCCACCCTGTCCGAACTAGCCAGCCGAGTCGATCTCAGCCCCAGCTATCTCCAGCGAGAGTTCAAACGCAAAATCGGCATCAGCCCGTTTCAGTACGGTCGCGCCTGTCGAGCCGAACGCTTCAAACAAACCCTACAAGCGGGAACAGATATTCTCAGCGCTGCTTACGACGCGGGGTACAGCTCCAGCAGTCAACTCTACGATCGCGCCGAACCCCTCGGACTTGCCCCGAGCGCTTATCAGCAACGAGGCAGCGGTGTCGCCATCGAATACACCACGTTTGCCACTCCGCTGGGGTGGGTTTTGGTCGCCGCAAGCGATCGCGGTCTGTGCAGCGTGCGATTGGGCGACTCTGCTGCCGCCTTAGAAGCTGAATGCCAGCAAGAATTTGCCCGCGCCACCTTACAGAAAACCACGGGCGATCGCTGGCGCACTTGGGTCGAAGCGATCGCGGGGTATTTGAACGGCGATCGCGCTTGGCCGCTACTCCCCTATGACGTACGAGCCACGGCGTTTCAAGCGCGAGTGTGGGAAGCCTTGAGATCGATTCCCGCAGGCCGAACCCTCAGCTACAGCGAAGTGGCTGAAGCGATCGGCCAACCCACTGCAACCCGAGCCGTTGCCCGCGCCTGTGCCACCAATCCCGTTGCTCTAATCGTCCCCTGCCATCGCGTCGTTCCCAAAAATGGAAAGTCGGGAAACTATCGCTGGGGGCGCGATCGCAAACAAGCATTGCTCGACTTGGAGCAGACAAACTCAGAGCGTTCAAACCGTTCCGGTGAGGCGTAAAAGTAAGCCTCCTGTGAGGCTGCGAACGGCAATGGCCGTCCCAATTGCCAGACTGGTGGCGATCGTAGCGATGCGGTTATCAGAGAGGGTCGGACCTTTCATTTCGCCTCGCAGTTCGCTAATTTCACCTCGTATCTCTTTCAGCTCGTTCGAGATCCGACCGAGGGTTTCGGCATGAGCGTCAACTACCTGCGCGTTAGCTTCCAGGTAGGCAAGTACGGCTGGCGGTAGAGTGTCCGGGTCGATGCTGCTGCGAACCACAGCCAAATATCCTTTCAAATCAGTCATCAGTACCTCCAAGCCTATTGTAGAACTCTCTCCCTTCTTGGCTGTCCGATTGGCTGTCCGAGTTCAGCCCACGGCCAAACCGCGATCGCGAGTGCAATTTGCCCCGAAATCTTGAAGCAAATCCATAGCTTGCGCTGGCGGCATTACGAAGGCTTACATTCCCTTGAGGCGATCGCCTTTCCGACACTAAGGTGACGAAGGATCGCTCGCGCAATTCTTCATCTGAAAGCGATCGCTCGTTTTCATCTTCGGGACGTTTTCATCCTCAGGACATTGCCTTATGAAACTCGCTTACTGGATGTACGCTGGCCCCGCCCACATCGGCACGCTGCGGGTGGCTAGCTCGTTTAAGAACGTACACAGCGTCATGCACGCCCCCCTCGGAGATGATTACTTCAACGTGATGCGATCGATGTTGGAGCGCGATCGCGATTTCACCCCTGTCACCACCAGCGTTGTCGATCGCCACGTCCTCGCGCGCGGTTCGGGCGAGAAAGTGGTGGATAACATCACTCGAAAAGATGGGGAAGAAACCCCCGATTTAATCGTGTTAACCCCCACCTGCACGTCCAGTATTTTGCAAGAAGATTTGAATAATTTCGTCTCGCGAGCGCAGCT
>JBCBTL010000010.1:0-13536 GCA_039818705.1 Cyanobacteria bacterium J06639_1 | reverse complement strand
AGGCATGGGGGCAGAAATTTCCCGCTGTCCGCCTGTTTTTTTGGCGATCGCGAACCGCTGGTAGTGGGTGACGCGCGACACCGGGCGATCGAAGGCCAAAAAACGCAGTTCCCCCACGCTGATATTCATGCCAGTGGCGATCTCGGCGGCGGTTCCGAAATAGGGTAAGTCGTTGTGGGCGAGGCGATCACGATCGCTCTCGGTTTCGTTCAGGCCGCCGGATACGCGCTCCCCTAGAAAGACGATGTCTTTCTGCTGGCGCTGTTTCCAGGCTTCAGCCCGTTCGCGGCGTTCGCGTTCGCGGCGTTCTTTGGTCTCTTGCCGTTTCCGGCGCGACTCGGCCAAACGCTCGGCGCGCAGGCGTTGGCGTAAGACTTTTTCGTCTTGTAGATTGCGGCTTTCCTGCCGCAAAGCGTTAATTTCTTGCTGGAGTTCGCTCCGGCGACGAATTTCGTCTACCGGATCGTTGGGCATTTCGCCCTCGGCAGGCCAAAAGCCCAGCCGCACCATTTCTTCCAGGATGAATGCTTCTTTCGAGCTTTGCCGGATGCGATCGTACAGATCTTGGCGCGTACGCGGTTGCTCGGTCATAGCAGTTCATCGTGAGTCAAACAATGGGAACGACATCCCGAAAGTTACCCCTTCGAAAACCCCTCAAGACTAGATCGCTCAACTCAAGCGGGGCCGCGTACCGTGGTGACGTTGGCTTCACGGAAGCCAGACCGCAAAACACTACGGTACGCGAGACCCGCACCGTCAAGAGCGAGCTAGTGACGCGTGTGGTCGCTGCGAGCAAGGATGGCGATCCACCATCCGGATTGCAAGGCTGTGGCTCTCGGGATGTCTCCGTAGACTATAGCAAAAAATCTAGTAGTGAAATTAACATCAATCTCAGTACGCGCGATCGAAATGTCGATCCGAACGAAGTCGGGCGAGAAGGCGATCGCCCTCCCGTTATGTTCTGTCTCAAGTCACCTGCCGCGCGTGCTGCATCCGCAGGGCGAGGATGTGCTCGCACGGCCCTTTGTACAGCTTGTTGTGTTCGTACCAGTTGCACGTACAGTGCGCTTCGATTAGGCGCTCGTCGCGATCGATCGTCAAGCTGGGATTCAGGGTCTTACCGCGATCGCTTACTGTCCCTTGCAAGCGCAGATTTCCTTCTCCGGCCTCGCTCACTTCCGTGATGCGGACGCTATCGCTATCGAGAAACCGGGTTGCTCGCTCTTCGCGCTCGTTGGCAAAGCGGAGGCGATCCATCGGCAGCGGCTCGCGGCTCAGCTCGCGTACGCGGTAGACCTGTTTATTGAGGTCGTAGATGGCGCGTCCGGCTTGGGTGTAAGTGGCGAGCGCCCCTAGAACGGTGGAGCGATCGAGATCGATGCGGGCGGCTAAATCTTCGGGTGATTCGACCCAGTGCTGTTTGAGGGCATCGAACACCTGTCGCTGCGTCCACGGATCGACTTCAGCTCGGGGCGCAAGCAAATCGAAATTTCCCGCTTGCGACCAATCGTTGGCCGTCCAGCCGGACAGCCCCAACGTAAACGACATGTCGTTGAGGTCAGCTACGTAGAACGAAGGCATTCCCGTGCCTAGCAAATGCACCGTGAATTTTTTCGCGATCGGAATCAGTCGCTCCAGAATCAGCAGTCGCCGCCGTCCCCACACTCGAATGGTTTGCTCGCTCGTTCCGGTGTAAAGCGATCGCGCGCAGATCACTTCTTTTTCCCACGGCTCGAAGACGAGGCGGATCGGTTCGCCGGGGGTGAGGTGATATCGCAGGCTGCGAGGGCCGTGGCGTTCTTTGTTGCGTCGCAGCACGAAGCAGATGTTGTGAACGTCCATCGGGTGCAAATCGAAGCGGGTGGCGGGTAGCGACATGGCCGAACTCACCTGCAAAAATCCGCGCACCCAGCTATCTGGCAGGTCGATTTTGACTTCTTTGAAGGCTTCTTCGTGAGTGGTCTGCACTTCAAAGCCGGAGGGATCGATTTCGAGTTGAGTTTGGCGGTACGTACGAATTTTTTGGAATTCGTCGTAGAGCGATGCTGAATAGTCGATGTTCGTGGTGCCGCAGGCGAATTCGTTGACGCTCTCGAACACTTCGTAGCTTGCACCCAAACGTCCGTAGCTCGATTCATCTTCGCTAAAACACTCGAAAAAGACTTCGTCGGGATGAACGGTAATCACCGGATCGAGCACGAACCAAGCATCGCGATCGCGCGTGTAGAGATAGTCAAAGTATTTACGCTGCGCCTGGTAAAACGGAGCCGTTCGCTCGAAACGCAGACGATCGAGCGCTTGATACTCAGTTTGGAGGGCTTGCATGCGATCGCGAACGTCTTGCTGTTGCGCGGCAATTAAATCCCAGTTCAACACTTCTTGCTGCGCTGCCCATTCTTTGTAAGCTGTTTTATCTTTGGGCTTGAAGCGCAAATCGGAAACCACGACATCGTGCAGAGCGCTGATGGCTTCCCGAAATTCGAGCGACTGTCGCAAATTGCCCCGAAAATACGTCGGCTCGCGATTCACATCGGGAGAAAACGACATCTGGGTGCGATCGCCCTGATTGCGAACTTCCGAACTGTTGCGATAGCTGTAATTCACTTCCATCAGGCCATCCCCCAAACCTTAATATCGTTTCCACCACTTACCAAAAAGCGACCGTCAGCGCTCATTTCCAACGCATTGATATTGCCTTCGTGCGAGCCTAACGTGCCGAGCTGCCGCCCCGCTTGCCAATCCCAAATGGCGATCGCGCCGCTGCGTGCCACTCCAGCACTAAAGAGCGTGTTGTTATCGGGACTGAGCGCAAGCGCCCGCACGAAACTGTTGGGAGCCTGGATCGTCTCGACCGCCGTCCCGGTCTGAGCGTCCCAAATAGCGATGGAATACTGACCCCCCGCGAAGATGTACCGTCCGTTGGGAGTCATCGCCAGCGAGGTCACCCATCCCTTCGGATGAATCCAGCTCTGCACCACGCGATACGAAGGTAGGTGCCACACTTTCACGGTGCGATCGTTTCCTCCGGTGACCAAGTACCGCCCGTCTGCGCTCGCCAACATTTTGGAAATGCTGCCGCGATGGGCTTTGTAGCTGTGGACGAGTTGCCACGATGAGTCGAATACGCGGATGATGCCGTCATTTCCCCCGACGAAAATCGCTTGTTTCCAGGTCGGGGAGGTTGCCAGAGCCGAAATTGGGGCGTTCGCTTGCAATACGGGTTGCGAGCTGCCACCTAATTGCCATTCGATTAACTGTCCGTCATGTCCGCCCGCGATCGCTTGGGTACCACCATCCGGTGCCATCACGATGTCGCGAATCGTGTCGCCAGCAGCGGTAAATTCCTGCACGTTGCCGCTGGCGCGTTCCCAAATGACAAACAAAGGAGACCGATTGGTTTCGTAACTACTCGCGATTCGAGTCGCGTCGCGGTTGAGAGCGATCGCCTCCACCGAACAGATGTCTGCATTGGGCAGCGCGATCGTTTGCACGCATCGCAATCGGCTCGGGTCGAATGAGGCATCACTTGCAACGCCCACTGCTTGGGGCGGAGTGGGGGGAGGTGCGATCGTGACTCCCAAATCTTCCGCAATTCGTGCCTGAGCCGCTGCGCGAGCTTCGGCCTCGGCCTCGCGCGCTCTAGCTGCTGCTTTAACCTGAGCCGCCTCTCGCTTAACTTTCATCCGTGCTGCCCGCTGCTCGCGCGTTTCGGGCGATCGCGTTTCCATCTCGCGTACCTGAATCGGCAGGTCGATATCCGCATAGCTGCCGCGAATGGCGAGCATGGTTTGAATGGCGCGTGCCTTGTCGCCGATCGCGATCGTGGCCGACTGCCGCGTCAAAATTTCCGCCACGATCCGCGCGGAAGCTTCGTTTTTGTCTGCCTCCGCCTGCAAAAACGCCACGATGCGCTGTTTGGCAACGCGCCCCCGATTTACCTGCGACAGCACTCGCGTAAAGTACGGTGCCAGAATCTCTAAGCGATCGGGGCGATCGGCAGCATACCCAGCCAGATAATTGGTGGCAAAAAGCTGCATATCTGTGGCCGGATGCTCGCTGAACTTGAGCAAATACTCCTGACCGTTCGCCTCCTGAAAACAGCTCTGCACCACGCGATCGCGTCCGAATTTCCGCACGTCCGCCTTATTGCTATCGCAAATGCTAATCAACACCGAAGGCGTCAGTTCCTCCAATGCCAACCGAGTCGCAAACAGCTCCATGCCGTACTCGCGCGTATCCGACCAGCGCGACTCCAGCAGCTTCGTCCCCATCACCAGCGCCGACTCGTTCTGACGGGTGCTGGGCAACACCTGCTCAAACATGTTTCGTGCTGCCTCCCGCACCGTCAGCACTTCTCGATTCGCCATCCGCACCAGTTGGGCGACGGAATACGACTCCGCCCAAGCCGTAGCATGTTGAGTCAGAACTAACCCGGCCAGCTCCCGCGCCGCCGACGCTTTCGCCGCCAATAGCTGCCGCGCTAGCTCGGGCGTAGCTTCTTCGCGCCATCCTTGCAGATCTTCCCCGAGCATCAACGCTATGTCGCGATGCACCCCTTCGTGGTCTTCCGGTGCCAGCATCAACCCGATCAGGGTATCGGCAAAGCGCAGGCAAAAATCTGGCTGCGATCGCTCCAACCTTTGCAAAATCGGGCGAATTTCCTGCCGCATCGCCTCCGATTCGTGAGCGGCGATTGTCAGCAAGACTTCTTCGCGCCGCGTCAGAATCTCATCCGGTAACTGTCCGAAAATCCGCACGCCGATGCTGCGCACGGCATCGTATGGCGATTCCAACAATGCTGAAATCAAACCCGAGGGCAAATTCTCTGCGGGCGTTTCGTGGTCGAGCAAAATCCGCGCCCCCACCTCTTGCACAGCAGCGAGGGGATGCTGCAACACGTCCAGCACGACACCCAACCCCAGCGATCGCACCTGCGCCCCAAAACTCGCCAGCAAGGTTTCCCCCGCATCTCGCGCCAGCGCCGATACCGCCGCGAGTTCAGCCTCGTACTTCTCGCGCTCGGGACTGGTTTCTTCTTCAGGTTTAGGCTCCGCCTCGCTTTCCTCCAGCACGGGCATTTCGATCGCTAGTAACCCCGCCACGATCTGACCCACTAAAGCGCGGGCAGCATTGTCTTCCCACGTCGTCGCGCTCAGCCAGCCGCGCGCGAACTGCCGCGTATCGGCATGGTGGCTAAACATAACGCCGACGACTAGCGATCGCTCGCGGGCAAAGCGATCGCGCTGTGCCTCAATCCAGCGGCGGGCGATCGCGCGTGCCTCGGCAAACTGGCAGTTCGCCATCGCCAACACCAAATCCATATCGGGATGGTCGGGCTGATAGCGAGCGATCGCCAGCTCGGATGCGAACTGCGCCGTAATTTCGTAGGGGGATTCTAAAAGAGCGATCGTGTCCGCTAGCGAAACATCATCCCAAGCCGCGCGACACGCTCGAAACGCCTTCACCGCGAACTCGTGGACGATGCGACAGCGACTCTCCAACATCAGACGCAACAACGCCGCCGGATCGCGCTCCCACAAATGAGGAAAGGCTTCTTCGCGATCGGCTGGAGCTGGGTCGCCGGGAGTGTAGTCATCCTGACAACGCCACGCCTTACCGCTTGTCTTGTAGGAATATCGCGGGCTGTTGGTGTAAAGAATGGAGTTGAGCGAGAGGTATCCGGCAAATGCATCCCAGCGAGACACGCCATTTCGCCCCCACCCTCGGCGGGGATCGTAGCGAAAGAAGGTGGTTTCCAGGATCGGTTCGGCATCCTCATCGGAGAACGTCAGCAACACACCCGTCGCCAGCGATGTATACGCCGGATCGTCATCCTGACCTAAGCGCCGCAGCGTTCTCCATACGCGTCGTCGTATGTAGGCTCGCGTCTTCGAACTGTAGGCGAGCCGGGAGTTCGGTTGCTGTAATTCCGTTTGAACTGGAGTAGATACTCTCTCGTAACGACCTGTCCGGCGATTGTAGGTTCTGTAGTTGCTAAGCCAAGCTCCGTCTTCCAGTTGCAACCTTCTCGCTTGACTACTGAAATTTTCGGATTCGGTGTCGAAGCGATACGCCAGAATGCCGAAAACTTCGCTGTCTAAATGGAACTCTGCCAGCTTGAAAATGTGGCGAAATCGCTGAAAGTATCCCGGCTTCAGGGGGGCACTTCGCAGTACGTCCAGCAATCCCGGACGCACGCAGGGGGCGATCGCCGGATCGCTCGTCAGGTGATACAGCGTATCCAGAACGGCAAAGCGATCGCGAGCATCTCCCTCCAAATGAGCGTTCAGCGTCTCTGTCACGCGCTCGGCCACCCGCGAACGCACTGCACTCCGCACGGGAGCGGGCAATTGGTCGCTAAGCTCCAGGCAGATCGCCATTTTGGTCGGTTCGTCTGCGATCTGCAATAACGCCGCCAGCGCCATCCGCCGCACTGAATCAGGCGTTCGCGCGTCGCGGTACAGCTGCGTCAGTGGCGCGATCGCCTCTGGCCGACCGATACGCCCCAACGCCCACGCAATCGTGTAATCTCGCTTCTCGTCCTCTCTCGTGCCCACAAGCTGAACCAGCATCGCCGTGGCATCAGCAATGCGTAACTCTCCCGCCCGCCAAATCGCGCGATCGACCGACCAATACTCGTCTCGCCGCATCCCCGCAATGCGATCGAGGATGGCGGTTTCTCGTGCCTCCGTCGTCGTTCGTTCGTTCGACGGCTGCGACGGACTCGCTGCAGCGGGCGCTGGCGCACTCGAAGACTCTGCCGCGTCGCGATAGCCCTTCTTCACCTTCGACTGCACGAGGCGATCGAACGTCGCCCGCGCCTCTGCCTCCGGCACGGGGGAGACGGTTTTGACCCCTTCTTTCAGATTGCCGCCGCGCCGCCCGTAGCGAAAATTCACCACGTAGCGATCGCCACCCACCGCGCACAGGTCAACTTCGTAAACCTTATCGGAAGTGCCTTCCTGGTAAACCAGCGTCGTCCGT
This sequence comes from Cyanobacteria bacterium J06639_1, assembly GCA_039818705.1. Classification (GTDB taxonomy): domain Bacteria; phylum Cyanobacteriota; class Cyanobacteriia; order Thermostichales; family PCC-7336; genus JBCBTL01. The sequence goes on along the minus strand of JBCBTL010000010.1, from coordinate 6,552 downwards.
TGAGTCAGTCGCATAGGAACAGTCACATAAAAAAGAGAGACTCAACCCGCCACGCAAACGTGCGATCGCCCCCTCACGCGCGCGAGTCTCCTGTAGTGTAATAAATCACTCGTCCCTGCGCACGTCACGCGCGGAATTAGCGGGCGTTGGCGATCGCCGTCTCGTAAACCTTCTCGTTCGCCTTCACCGACTTCATCAAATCCACCACGGGCTGCGGATAGTCCACCCCCAACCGTACGTCGAAGCGCTTTTGCTCTACAGACTGTAACTTCCAGGGTTCGTGAACTTTGGCAGCGGGCACTTGCTTCAACTCCGGCAGCCAGTGTTTCACGTACTCCCCTTGCGAGTCGTAATCCTTCGACTGTTTGAGAATGTTGAAGTACCGAAAGCCGCGTGCGTCATTCCCCACGCCCGCCGTGTAGTTCCAATTGCCGTAATTGCTGCACACGTCGTAATCCACCAACTGCGACTCGAACCACTCCGCCCCCATGCGCCAGTCGATGCCCAGATTTTTCGTTAAAAAGCTCGCCACATTCTGCCGCCCGCGATTGGACATGAACCCTGTCAGCAGCAGCTCGCGCATATTCGCATCCACCAGCGGAAACCCGGAATTCCCCGTCCGCCATCGCTCGAAGCGCTCTTCATCTTGCTTCCAAGGAATCGTAATTCCCTGCAACCCCGAGGGGTAAAACACGCGATCGCCGTGCTTCGCGCAAATAAACCGAAAATAATCCCGCCACAGCAGCTCGAAAATCAGCCAATACGTCGAATCATTCCGCACCCGGTCTTCTTCATAGCGAATCACCTCTGCATCGATATACCGAGGCGACAAACACCCCAACGCCAGCCACGCGGAGAACTTAGACGAATAATCCGCCCCCTTCATGCCGTTGCGCGTTTGCTTGTACGCCTTCAGGCAGTCTCGCTTCCAGAAATACTGCTGCAAGCGTTCTTTCCCCACCGTCTCGCCCCCTTTGAAAGGCAGCACAGCGCGATCGTCCGGCTCGGGAATCTCTAGCCCTAGGTCATCGAGTGACGGAATCGTTCCCGTCTCGACTTTTGGTAAAGCTGCAATGCGCTCGGGAGTGGGAAACGGTTCGTAAATCGTCCCCGATTTTTCCACCTGCTTCCGAAACTTGGTGAACACCTCCGGCACGCGATTGAGGTCGAACGGTAAATCATCCGGGTGATACAGCGTCGCCCCCCAGAAGGTCTGGACCTTCACGCCGATCGCTTTCAAACCCGCGCTCAGCGATCGCTCTACCTCCGTCTCCTCGGACGTGACTTCGCGATGGAAATAGACGGCATCGACCTTGAGGTCTTTAGCGATCGCCGGAATGACATCTTCAGGTTTGCCCCGACGCACCACCAAATCGCTACCCCGCGATCGCAGCGACTCGCGCACGTCCGCCACGCTCTCCAGCAAAAACTGGGCGCGAAATGCCCCCGTCTTCGGAAATCCGAATGAAGTCTGACCGAACTGACGCGGATCGAAGCAGTAGATGGGGAGAACGCGATCGCGATCGCTCAGCGCCCGATGTAAGGGTTCGTGGTCGTGCAAGCGCAAGTCATTGCGATACCAGATCAGGATGAGGCGATCGGCCATAGGTCTTACTCAAATGCGATATCGGACTTGAATCGAAGCCCTCTCTCAAGACCATAGCGCCAATCGATACATTTCTTCATATCTCATTCACCCCTGCCTCACGCTCGACTCAACAGGCCCGCGTGGCCGATTTCAATGGGCCACCATCCACGCCAACCCTTTCCGATACACAGCAACCTCGAAGGCGCTTTCAAGGCACGCGCGATCCCTCGCGATCGTTTCTTGACATACCGCGCCGCGCGTTTCGAGGGCGATCCCCTATCGGTGGGGTGCAAATAATTTCTCTGAGGCTAAATAACGCTATCTGTATCGCTTAAAAAGCGTGTCTCCGGTCTTGCAAAGATCGCGAACGATCGCGCTTGTTTTGAAAATCTTGGTTTTGAAAGTCCTTCAGAGAGAGCGTTTCAGCGCTTCGAATCAATACGTAACCTTCAGTCCCGCTCCTAGCGCGTCCCGCCCCGATTTCTGACAAAGGGTAGATTCTTCGTTAAACTATCTTTGGTTTCACGCACCCATTTGCGAGCGATCGCGCCCTGAATTTTACTCTTCAGAGACTTGCGATTGCAAAAGAAATCATGTAGAGACAGCAGCGCTTGACGGACTCCCGAAAACGCATGACTCAGACCCCTCTAACGGCTAAAGCCCCCTGCATCGTCGATGTCGGTACGGTGATTCACAAGCCCGATATCTACCGACTGCTGGCCGATGTCAGCTACGTGCGGTATGTCGATTTGGAGGATGGCGATGTCCGCGCGCGAGGGGAGGGGTACATCATGGAAGTGTTTGCCAACGCCCGCGCCGCCACGCTGGTCGCAAATCAAAAGCTTTACATCAACCTATGCAGCTTTGATTATTTGAAACTCGATGCAACCGCAGAGCGGCAAACCGTCTTCGATCTCGTCCGCGACGATCGCGTTTTGCGCCTAATGCCTTTGGCAAAACCCACATCCGAACCCACCGCAACGGCGGCTGACGTCAAAGCCTTAGAAGCTGCGATCGCCGACGCACTAGAAGCAAAGTGGGATGTCGAACTGCTCGCCGCCGAAATGAACGCTGACAAAGACGACCTGAGCAAATAGCAGGACGCGCTGGCGATCGCAAACGCTTGAAAAACTTGATAGGATGCTGGCGTTTTCACGTCGCACGAGTCATGAACGTCACGCAGCTATTCGACCTGGCTAATGTTTTCGTCCTGCCATTCTGGGCGCTGATGATTTTGCTACCCAAGTGGAAAGTCACGCGCGCGGTGATGGAATCGCTGTTGCCGTTTGTGGCGTTGGCGGGGCTCTACCTGTATTTTTTGGTCGGCACGCTCACGCCCGAAGCGGCTGAAATGATGTCCAATCCTCAACTAGCGGATATCGCGGGCTTTTTCGCGGACGAGCGGGCGGCAGCGACGGGATGGGCGCACTTTTTAGCGATGGATTTATTTGCCGGACGCTGGATTTATCTCGAAGGCCAACGCACCGGAATTTGGACGATTCACTCGCTAGCACTGTGCTTGTTCGCGGGGCCACTAGGATTGCTATCGCACGCACTGACGTATTGGGTGCGTCAGGCGTGGACGGCAAAACGCGACGAAACCGAAGCGTCAGCCAGTCAAGCCTGAGAAGATGTCTGGCACAGTCGGGTGAAAAGCCGTCGAGCGGATATCGGCGTTTGACTACCCAGGTGTTGACATGAAGTCGCGATCGCGCTCAATGTCCATCTCAAAATATCCAAAGCCATCGGACGAGAACACCTCATCTGATGGCTTTGAGAGTATTAGAGTAAGCAATGTCAGATGCGATCCCATGTCTCCGATGCACTGACCGGCAAGATGCTCCTGACTCAAGCGCGCTGACCTCGGGGGATGCGGCAACATCTCACGAGCGCGTTCACACGGCTCGAACCAAAGCGGTTCAGAGCAGGTTGAGACAGATTTCTTCGATCAGCAGACCGCCGACAAAACCGCACAGACCGCCCATAATGCCGATCGACGCGATTTGCAGCATCGTTTTGACGGGCATTCCTTGACGAGGTTCGCTAGCGGCATTTTCTTGACGAGCGATCGCGGGGCGACGAGATTTCAGTGCGTGCATGATAGTGAAGGCTCCTGACCGATGCGGACTTGCAATCTTCTTGACTTAGCGTGCCCCCGAGCATTTCGCGTCTGACAGCGTCAGCTCAACACTGCGTTCGTGCGCAGACTCTTGAGTCAAGATCGCTGCCAAAAACGGGGCGAGACACGTCTCTATCCACTTTAGAAGTGGCACGCAGAGCCGGAGAGACTTGTTATGAGGATTGATAGCCAGTTGCAATTCGTCACGAAGGTTCGCGAGTAGTTACGTCACGATCGCCTTTCGATCCACATTCATCGTGCTTTTCTCTAAGACTTTCTAGCCGGGAAAACTGCACATTGCGCGATCGCGATTGACCTTCTAGAATCTGAGCGACTTCAAGCCTTTTCACATTGAGGAACGAGCGTGACGGCTGACAACATTGCGATCGGGGTCATCGGCGGCAGCGGCCTCTATAAAATGAGCGATCTGACTGACATCGAAGAAGTACAGATCGAGACTCCGTTCGGGATGCCTTCGGATGCGATCGCGATCGGCTCTCTCGCAGGAGCGCGAGTGGCGTTTCTAGCGCGGCACGGACGCACCCACAGCTTGCTACCGACGGAAGTTCCGTTTCGCGCCAACGTCTACGCGCTCAAAACACTAGGAGTGAAATACATTCTTTCCGCATCTGCGGTGGGGTCGCTCCAAGCCCAGTTCAAACCGCTGGACATGGTGATTCCGCATCAGTTTATCGATCGCACCAAAAACCGCCCGTCTACGTTCTTCGGCGATGGTATCGTCGCCCACATCGCCTTCGCCGATCCGATCTGTCTGGCATTGGCAGATGTTTTGACTGATGCCGCAAAGAGCTTGAATTTAGCAGACATCGCCGTGCATCCTGGCGGCACTTACGTGTGTATGGAAGGCCCCGCTTTCTCCACCAAAGCCGAGTCGGAACTCTACCGCAGTTGGAATGCCAGCATCATCGGCATGACCAACCTGACCGAAGCCAAACTCGCCCGCGAAGCCGAAATCGCCTACGCCACTCTCGCGCTAGTCACCGATTACGACTGCTGGCATCCCGACCACGATGCAGTCACCGTCGAGATGGTGATCGGGAATCTGCATCGCAACGCCGCTAACGCTCAACAAGTGATTCGAGAAGCGATCGCCCGCATCATCGCCAACCCACCCGAATCCCAAGCCCACACCGCCCTCAAGTACGCCATCCTCAGCGATCTCGCCAAAATCCCCGCTGAAACGGCTGCTAGATTGAAGGCCATCCTCGCTCCCTATCTCCCTGGCAACTGACAACTGACCTTTCTCCCCGGTCACCTATGCCCCTCGATCGCCTTCACATCGAAGTCACCAACGTCTGTAACTTCAAGTGCGAATTCTGTCCCGACGCAATTATGGAGCGGCGGCGCGGACATATGGACGTGGGCTTGCTGGAACAGATTTTGGATGAAGTGGCCGAGCGCCAGCTTGCCAAAATCGTCACGTTTCATTTGATGGGGGAACCGCTGATTTATCCTCCGATTTTTAAAGCGATCGCGATGGCCGTCGAGCGCGGCTTAAATTTACATCTGACCACCAACGGCAGTAGCTTCGCGCTCAAACCCGAGAGCATTGCCAAGCTGGTCAATTCGGGCATTCCCAAAGTCACAATTTCCCTACAAACCCCCGACCCGGTCACCTTCATCATTCGCGGCGCACCTCCCCGCCTCGATCCCGAAGACTATTTCGACGGCATCGCCCGCTACGCCCGCGAGAATCTGCGCTCCAATTCGCCCACGCGGGTTCACGTCAAATTTCTCGACACCACCCCGCATCCGTTTCTCGTCCCGCACAAGCCTTTAGACGTAGTGGCTGGAAAAGAAGCGATGCAAACGCAGTTACGCGAGTGGATCGATCGCTTTTTCCCGGACGAGAGCGATCGCCCTGAAACGGCATGGCTAGACAAACAGCTCGATCGCCACAAACCCGGTCGCTGGCAAACAATTTCGCTGCATCCCAAACTCGCGTTAGAGACATTTCCCTTGGATAGTTGGGGCAACGTAGAAAGCGATCGCGTCGTTCCCGCCTCTTTTGGCTATTGCAACGGCGCCAGCCAGCAAGCGGGAATTTTGTACGACGGTACGGTCGTTCCCTGCTGCAAAGATTACGAAGGACTCATTCCGTTAGGCAAAGTGGGCGAGATGAGTTTGAGCGAGATTTTGGGCGATCGCCCCGCCTGCGCGCTGCGAGAAGGATTCGATCGCTTTCAAGTGACTAACCCAGTGTGCAAACGCTGCATCGGAGCCGATTCGCGAGGAAAAGCGATCGCGCGTCAGGTCGCTTCTATTGCCTATTTCAAAGCCTACAGCCCGATCATGCGTGCCCTGGATTCGAGTTGGGGTGAGGTGTAGGGCAATATGATGCGGCAAGCTATCAATCCAAGTCTGGGTAAGCTGTTTGCAGTGATTGAAGTGAGATAGTAACTATGTCAAAAGTCAATTGGAGTGTAAAGATAGTCTCCAGCGTATGTTTTGCATTTATTTTATCGGGAGTTAATCCTGTCAACCCACACAACCGAACAAATCAGAGAGCATTCGGTCAAGAGAATGAAATCAAGACATTTTCAGGTAGGGAACCACAGGATTTTGAGATCCTTTACGAGTTTGGAGTCTCTGATAATTATTCTGTCCCTCTAAAGATTTTACATCAGTCAGGAGACAAGATCTACGGCACTGCAAAAACAAACTGGGAAGACGAACAAGCTTTATTTGAGTTTCAACTGAATTCAGGTATTGAAGAACTATACCAGTTCCAAAACACTAATGAATGGTTTGCGTTTCCAGCATCAAGTCAGCCGCACCTGAGAAGAAGTCTGTATTTTGCTAACCCCGCATACATTTGTGATGA